>DPZM01000057.1 GCA_003535955.1 Lachnospiraceae bacterium
AAGATATTCTCCTCCTCTCCTTTTCTCACCGACTGCCACATGGAAAGCGTACCCGAAGCCGAAGTCCCCCTGGTCCTGTTATCCCTTACCATACGGCGAAGAAGCCTCGTATCTGTTGTTGATATCCTGTTATGCTCATCAACATTAAGTGAAGTAAGTGCACTTATATAGATTTTGTACTTACTCTCAGCCGGAAGTGCGTAGCTCATCTTCTCGTTAAGGCCGTGAATACCCTCAAGCACGAGCACATCTTCCTCATTAAGGTGTATGTAATCGCCCTTATACTCTCTCTTACCGGTCTTGAAGTTGAATGAAGGCAGCTCCACCGTCTCACCCGCGAGCAGCTTCTTCATATCGTTATTGAAGCCCTCTACATCCATTGCACCCAGGCATTCAAAATCATACTTCCCGTTCTCATCAAGCGGTGTATCTTCCCTGTTCTTGAAATAGTTATCGAGTGCTATGGGGTGAGGTACAAGTCCCTTGGCCCGAAGCTGAATGCTTAAGCGGTGTGAGAAGCTTGTCTTACCTGATGATGAGGGACCGGCTATCATTATAAACTTAACATCCTTACGTCCTGCTATGTCGGAAGCGATCTTGGCGATCTTGGCTTCCTGAAGGGCCTCGGATACGAGTACCAGGTCTTCAACCTGTCCCTTGCATATCTTATCATTTAAGGCTCCGACCGTCTCTATATCAAGCGATATTCCCCACTTTGTAGATTCCTTCATGGTATTGAAGAGCTTATCCTGCGGAATAAAGGGCGGAACTTCATCCGGTACCTTACGTGCGGGCATCTGCAATATGAAGCCCTCATCATAAGGGATCAGGTCATAAAGCTTAATATACCCGGTGCTGGGGCACATATATCCGTAATAATAATCATATAATCCGTCTATCGAATAGACATTGACCTTGGAAGCCATGCGGTATTTGAAGAGCCTCTCCTTATCCTTCATGCCTTCTTTCCTGAAGAGCTCGATAGCATCATCAAGATCATATGATTCCTTCTTAATAGGAATGTCGGCATTTACTATCTCGTCCATGCGTGACTTTACCTTCTTAAGAAAGTCCTCATCAACCTTTACCGTTCCGTTGATCGAAATATAAATCCCCTTGCCGATGGCGAATTCAACCTTGATCTTCTCAAGAGTCTTGATACCGGCAACATCACGGATAGCCTTGATCATGATGAAAGTCGCGGTCCTTCTGTATGTCTTATAACCCGACCTGTCTATGACTGTCTTAAAGTCAACTTCGCAGTCGCAGCCTATCTTCTTATTAAGCTCTCTCAGCTTGCCGCCTGCCCTGGCAAGCACGATATGTGCCTTATAATCCTTCTGGTTATCAATGGCGACCTGCTCGTAAGTAGTACCTGCAGGATACTCCGTCACCTTGCCCCCTACCGTTATCTTATATACTTTCCCCATTTTCTTTCTCCTTTCATATTATCCTCATCCGTCACCGACACGCAGCAAATAGACGGGCGTGAAATATCCGGACTTATCTGACGAATGCTTGCCCGAGTGTGCATATCTGAAAAGCAGACGCAGCGGGCTACGTTGAGGCTTTCAGATAATATTTACGAAAAATTACAATATAATAAATGGCTCCACATCCTTATGGTTGTACACTGCCAGATCCGGAAAGTTCCGTCGTAAATACTCCCTGATATAATTGATGAATATCTTCTCAATCCCGTAATGGCCGGCATCAATGACCATAAGTCCCTGAGCCAGGCAGTCAAGACCGTCATGATGTTCAATATCACCTGTTATAAATACATCTGCTCCGGCCTTTACAGCATCTCCTATCATTGACTTGCCGGAGCCCGGACAAATAGCAGCAATTTCCAATTCGGTATCCAATTCACCGTAAACCCTGACATTCCTTAGCTTAAAGCAGTGTTTTACATGTTCGGCACATTCCTTAAGAGTCATTACTGAAGGCAGTCGTCCCACACGGCCGAATCCTTCCTTTGCTATATCATCCTCGTATGTTACATTAAGGACCGACCTTCTCTTAAGTCCCAGCTCATCGGCTGCCGCATCGGCCATTCCCATAACATCAAAGTTCGTGTGCATTGAATAATAGCTGATATCATGCCTGGCAATCCTTAGTACCCGGCGTGTTATGAAATCATCCGAATTAACCTTCTTAACGGCCCTGAAAATAAGAGGATGGTGGGTAATGATCATATCGGCCTGAACCTTGATCGCACTGTCTATAACCTCATCCGTGGCATCAACCGCTATATAGACCTTGCGGACCTCCTTATCCTTCCTTCCAACGATAAGGCCCACATTATCCCAATCCTCTGCATAGCTTACCGGTGACAGTTCTTCCAAAGCATTCATTATATCAGAACATTTCATTGTCTATCCTTTCCTGTTTACGGATTGTTTCATGCTCTGCACTCTCACAATCCTAACACCATTCGCAATCCCGTCTGCTTCGCTCTCCTTCTTGCTCATCTTGGTGCAGGTCATTGATCCTTTTCAGCATTTTCAGACAAGCTTGATGTGTTAAAAGGCTTATGACCTTGTAAATCACAAAATAACACGTTCGATTGTAACAGGACTTATTTTATCACTCATAATTATAGCTTCATCAACGATCGCTATGTCTTCGGCTATCTCCTTAAGCCTCTCCTCTACCCTGTCAGTCCTTGGCGAATCCATCAGCGCATTTCTTATCTCATGCAGCTGCCTGCGTTCATTCCTGAGATACGCCCGAAGTACCGGGTGTTCTTCGTGGAGAAGGATCTTGCCGAACCTGTAATAGACTTCCCTCTCCAGCCTCATGTTCCCGTGTATGGCCTTCATCATTGGATAGAACTTACCGTCTTCAAGAACTATATCCTCGGATATTATCCGGTACTGGTTGTCTTCAAGGAAATGCCTGACCTTATCTATCTCCGACTGGGGTTGAAGGATGAATTCATGTACCTCATCGCATATATCTTCGCCCCTTTTCATGATCTCGATCATGAGGGGACCGCCCATACCGGCCATTACTATACAGTCAGCTTCGTCTTCCTTAAGTTCTTTAAGCCCGTCCGATAACCTTATTTCGATCTCCGGCGCCAGTCCAGCTTCCTGCACATGCTGCATGGCCCTCTCAAGCGGCCCGCAGCCTATATCCATTGCGATCACATGCACAGATATTTGATTTTTAATAAGATAGATGGCCAGATAACCGTGGTCGCACCCGACATCGGCAACACGAAGTCCGGGAGTGATAAGCTGCGCCACTGCTGTAAGGCGTTCTGAAAGGGGCATATTCGATCCTCTGTTAATCCAAGTAGTCCTTGAGCTTCCTGCTCCTGCTGGGATGGCGGAGCTTCCTTAATGCCTTGGCCTCTATCTGTCTTATACGCTCACGGGTAACGTTGAATTCCTTACCTACCTCTTCAAGGGTCCTTGCCCTTCCGTCATCCAGGCCGAAACGCAGGCGCAATACCTTCTGCTCCCTGTCCGTAAGGGTCCCGAGAACTTCAACCAGCTGTTCCTTAAGGAGTGTAAATGCAGCGGCATCGGCCGGAACGGGAACATTGTCATCCTGGATAAAGTCACCCAGATGCGAATCCTCCTCCTCACCGATGGGAGTCTCCAGTGACACGGGTTCCTGGGATATCTTTAATATCTCACGCACCCTCTCAACCGGGAGGTTCATCTCCTCCGCTATTTCCTCGGCTGTAGCCTCACGGCCAAGCTCCTGCAGCAGCTGCCTGCTTACCCTGATAAGCTTATTTATTGTCTCAACCATATGAACCGGAATACGGATCGTCCTGGCCTGGTCGGCGATAGCACGTGTTATGGCCTGACGGATCCACCAAGTCGCATATGTCGAAAACTTATATCCCTTCTTGTAATCGAACTTCTCGACCGCCTTGATAAGGCCAAGGTTGCCCTCCTGAATAAGATCAAGGAAGAGCATTCCGCGGCCGACATACCTCTTGGCTATACTGACAACCAGACGGAGATTGGCTTCGGCAAGACGTTTCTTGGCCTCTTCACCTCCCTCGCCGCCCTTTTCCATCTTCTGGGCGAGCTCTATCTCTTCCTCCGCTGTAAGAAGGGGCACCTTGCCTATCTCCTTAAGATACATCCTGACAGGATCCTCGATGCTTACACCATCGGGAACCGACAGATCGATGTTCTCAACATCAACCTCATCCTCCTCGGACAGGATTATCTCCTCATCGGGTTCCTCCTCATCATCCTCTGTTATCTTAAGGA
>DPZM01000269.1:0-456 GCA_003535955.1 Lachnospiraceae bacterium
CGAAGAAAATCCGCCGATGTAAAATCATTTGTTTTTGCGTATGTTTTATTGTACATAATGCAGAACTTGCATTATAATATTTAAGATAAAAATGAAATAGGAGGTTTACTACATGATCTATTCAACAGAAGTAAAGGCAATGTGTCCCGTACATCAAGGCGCCCGCCATGGTGCGGCACCCATTCCCGAAGAAGCAAAATGGGTAAAGGCTAAAGAGATCAAGGACATATCCGGATACACACACGGTATCGGATGGTGTGCTCCCCAGCAGGGATGCTGCAAGTTATCTCTGAACGTTAAGGATGGTATTATCCAGGAAGCCCTGGTTGAGACGATAGGATGCTCGGGTATGACTCACTCGGCCGCTATGGCATCTGAGATCCTTCCGGGCCTTACAGTACTTGAGGCTCTTAATACCGACCTTGTGTGCGATGCTATCAATACAGCAATGAGGGA
>DPZM01000269.1:505-746 GCA_003535955.1 Lachnospiraceae bacterium
CTCTTCCTTCAGATCGTTTACGGTCGTACACAGAGCGCATTCTCAGAGGACGGTCTTCAGATCGGTGCAGGTCTTGAGGATCTCGGAAAGGGAGCACGTTCAATGGTAGGTACCACTTACGGAACATTGGAGAAGGGACCCAGGTATCTTGAGCTTACAGACGGATATATCACACACCTTGCACTTGATGAGGATGATGAGATCATAGGATACAAGTACATCAACTTCGGCAAGATGATGG
>DPZM01000269.1:798-1743 GCA_003535955.1 Lachnospiraceae bacterium
ACTTCATCAAGGCAGGCGATGATGCTGTTACTGCAGTAGAGAAGGCTTCAGGCCAATACGGCCGTGTTGCTGATGCGGTCAGGCTTATTGACCCTCGTAAAGAGTGATAAAGGGAGGATATTAAAATGGCAAAATTTGAATCTTATGAAAGAAGAGAAAAGCAGATCCTTTCCAAGCTCGCTGAGTACGGTATCGGATCGATAGATGAAGCTGAAAAGATCACAAAGGACGCAGGCCTTGATGTTTATCATATGGTAGAGAACATTCAGCCCATATGCTTTGAGAATGCCAAGTGGGCATATACTGTAGGAGCAGCTATTGCTATTAAGAAGAACTGCCGCAAGGCATCAGAAGCCGCAGCTGCCATAGGTGAAGGCCTTCAGTCCTTCTGTATACCCGGTTCGGTTGCTGACCGTCGTAAGGTTGGTCTCGGACACGGTAACCTTGGCAAGATGCTCCTTGAAGAGGATACAGAGTGCTTCGCGTTCCTTGCAGGACATGAGTCATTCGCTGCCGCAGAAGGTGCTATCGGTATAGCCGAGAAGGCCAACAAGGTACGTCAGAAGCCCTTAAGGGTCATCCTTAACGGCCTTGGCAAGGATGCGGCCCAGATCATCTCCAGGATCAACGGATTCACACATGTTGAGACAGAGTATGATTATTTTACGGGTGAGCTTAAAGAGGTATCACGTAAGTGCTATTCCAAGGATCCTAAGAGTCCCCGTGCACTTGTTAACTGCTACGGAGCCAACGATGTTCAGGAAGGCGTTGCCATCATGTGGAAGGAGAATGTTGATGTATCCATAACAGGTAACTCGACCAATCCCACAAGGTTCCAGCATCCCGTTGCAGGTACCTACAAGAAGGAACGCACCGATGCAGGTAAGAAATATTTCTCTGTTGCATCAGGCGGTGGTACCGGACGTACACTTCATCCCGATAACA
>DPZM01000269.1:1889-5340 GCA_003535955.1 Lachnospiraceae bacterium
GCTCACGTTGAGATGATGGGACTTATAGGAGCAGGTAACAATCCCATGGTCGGCATGACCGTGTCTGTTGCCGTTTCCATCGAGGAAGCTGCCAAGGCAGGCAAGTTCTAAATTACAGATAAACAGATAAAATCAGGGGGGTGATCACAGGGTCACCCCCGTTTGTTTTGAAAAAGTGATACATTGGTTCTGAACCTGTGTGTCAGCAAATGTGACAGTTTGGGTCAGATGAGATGTAAAAAGGAGAAGAAATGAACATACCCAAGGATCCGGTAATGTTATTGAGTTATATAAATACCCAGTTAAGGGATAATTATCCGTCGCTTGCCGAGCTTGCAAAGAGCCTGGGGCTCGACGAAAATGAGATAACGGATAAGCTTGACGGCATAGGAATGAAGTACGATAGCGAATTGAACAGGTTTATGGCAAAATGACACTTAAGGAATTAAAAACAGGACAGAGTGCAATTATAGAGAGCGTCGGTGGTGAAGGAGCGACCAGGCAGCACTTTCTTGATATGGGAGTGATACCGGGAGCACAGGTCACCCTTATCAAGCTTGCGCCCATGGGTGATCCCATGGAGCTTCGGATACACGGATATGAACTGACCCTTCGGCTGTCGGAAGCCGAGGAGATAGAAATAATCCCGTCAGGAGATGTGAAGGCTGCTGACAGTACTTACCACGGATATACGGGAATACAGGAAACCGGTAACGGGAGGGATCATAAAAATACAAGGGATAAAAAGGATAAGACCGGGAAACACCGTCACCATCCCGGCCTTGGCGAGGGCGGTATCTTCCATGAAAAGTCAACCGAAAAGCCCCTTCCCGATGATACGGTACTTACATTTGCACTCGCAGGTAATCAGAACAGCGGAAAGACTACCCTCTTTAACCAGCTTACAGGTTCCAACCAGCATGTGGGCAACTTTCCGGGGGTTACTGTTGACAGAAAGAGCGGAGCGATAAAGGGCAATCCCATGACCGAGGTTGTGGATCTTCCGGGCATCTATTCCCTGTCTCCCTATACAGATGAAGAGATCGTATCCCGTCAGTACATAATAGATGAGAAACCCAAAGGGATAATAAATATAGTCGATGCTACAAATATAGAGAGAAACCTTTATCTTACCATGCAGCTTATAGAGCTTGATGTTCCCATGGTCCTTGCCCTTAACATGATGGATGAAATGAGGGGCAACGGGGGTTCTGTAAAGATAAATGAGATGGAGGCCCTTCTTGGGATACCTGTCATACCGATATCGGCATCTAAAAATGAAGGTGTCCACGAGCTTATACGCCATGCCCTTCATGTTGCGAGATACCAGGAGAGCCCGGGCAAGAAGGACTTCTGCGATGAGACGGATAACGGAGGTGCGGTACACCGATGCATCCACGGTATCATGCACCTTATAGAGGACCATGCAAAGCGGGCGGGCATTCCGGTAAGGTTTGCCGCCAACAAGGTTATTGAAGGCGATTCAAGGATCATAGACCTGCTTAACCTGTCTGATAATGAGAAGGAAATGGTCGAGCATATCATAATCCAGATGGAAGAAGAACGCGGACTTGACAGGTCGGCGGCAATGGCTGATATGCGTTTTAACTTTATAGACAGGCTGGTCAGGGAAACGGTCGTTAAGCCTGAGGTGAGTAAAGAGAGGGAAAGAAGCGAGAGGATAGACAGGATCCTGACCGGTAAGTTTACCGCAATCCCGGCTTTTATAGCCATAATAGGCCTTATCTTCTGGCTCACATTTAATCTTATCGGAGCCTGGCTCCAGGATATGCTGGATGGCGGAATAGGCCTGATATCATCAAAAGTGGATGCACTCATGAGCGCGGCAGGAGTTAATGATGTGATCCATTCCCTTGTGACAGAGGGAATATTCAACGGTGTAGGAAGCGTATTATCATTCCTTCCGATAATCATACTGCTGTTCTTCTTTTTATCCCTTTTGGAAGATACAGGGTATATGGCAAGGATAGCTTTTGTCATGGACAGGCCCTTAAGGAAGATAGGTCTTTCCGGGAGGAGTATCGTTCCAATGCTCATAGGTTTCGGGTGCTCGGTCCCGGGAGTGATGGCGTCAAGAACACTGCCTTCGGAGCGGGACAGGAAGCTTACGATCATGCTTATACCCTTTATGAGCTGTACGGCCAAGCTTCCGATATACGGACTCTTTATAGCGGCCTTCTTCCCCGGAAAGGGTGCCCTTATCATGATCGGCCTTTATCTTTTTGGGATCATCACGGGAATAATCTTTGCTCTTATAAGCAAGGCTACTGTATTTAAGGGAGAAGCGGTTCCCTTTGTCATGGAGCTTCCCAATTACAGGCTGCCCGGTGCCAAAAATGTCCTGCAGCTTCTGTGGGAGAAGGCCAAGGACTTCCTTATGAGGGCCTTTACCATAATATTTGTTGCTACCATTGTCATATGGTTCCTTCGTACCTTCAGCCCCGGTTTCGCGCTTGCCGGAGATATTTCCGACAGCATACTTGCGAAGGTTTCCGGACTCATAGCACCTGTATTTGCACCGCTGGGCTTCGGTGATTTCCGCTATGCGACGGCCCTTATCACGGGCTTTATCGCCAAGGAAAGTGTGGTCGCGACCCTCACAGTTCTCTTCGGAAGGGAAGAGGCACTGGGACGGTCGCTTTCCCTTGCGGCAGCAGGCGCACTTCTTGTGTTCAGCCTTCTGTATACTCCCTGTGTTGCGGCAATAGCATCGGTAAAGAGGGAGCTTGGCGGGAAGTGGGCCCTGCTCATGGTAATAGTGCAGTGCACCATAGCCTGGATCGTGGCGGCGCTCGTTCATCTTGTTCTTGTGATGGCGGGACTGTAAGTATAATGTATTGAGTAAAGATTGAACGAAGATGAAATATCTGTTGTGATTGGGACATTTTTATAGTAAAATGATACGGTTAGAGAAAACTAACCCTATTTAGCATAAATCACAGTTTAAATCTTAAAGGAGAAATAGTATGAGACAAAAACCCGTAGTATTGATGGTCCTCGACGGATACGGACTTTCAGACAATCATAATGCAAATGCAGTTTACATGGCCAATACGCCTGTTATGGACAAGCTGATGGCTGAATGTCCTTTTCAGAAGGGATATGCATCAGGCCTTGCGGTAGGTCTTCCCGACGGACAGATGGGTAACTCGGAGGTTGGCCATATGAACATCGGATCGGGCAGGATCATTTATCAGGACCTTACCCTTATTACCAAGTATATCGAAGACGGTGACTTTTTCAAAAACGAGGAACTCCTTCGTGCGATAAACAACTGTAAGGAGCATGGAAGTGACCTCCACCTGTGGGGACTTCTTTCTGATGGCGGTGTCCATTCCCACAACACCCACCTTTATGCCATCCTTGAGCTGTGCAAGAGGGAAGGCTTTAAGGATGTATATATCCATCCTTTCTTCGATGGAAGGGATAC
>DPZM01000051.1 GCA_003535955.1 Lachnospiraceae bacterium
AAGATGTTCACAGACCCGCAGCATCTTAAGATAGAGGATCCCGGACACATCGAGGGCAACGTTGTATTTACCTATCTTGATGCCTTGTGCACCGATGATCATTTTAAGGAGTATCTGCCTGACTATAATAACTTGGACGAGATGAAGGAGCACTATAAGCGCGGCGGCCTTGGTGACGGTGTATGCAAGAAGTTCCTTATCTCGGTCCTTGAGGAGGAGCTCTCTCCTATAAGGGAGAAGAGGGCAAAATGGGAAGCAAATATCGGCGATGTTTATGATATATTGGCCGATGGAATAAACAGGGCAAGGAAGAAGACCGATGCAGTTCTTGCCCGTGTACAGAAGTCTATGAGGATCGATTATTTTGAGGATCGGTCGATCGTTAAGGAGTGGGAGGAAATGTTGAGATCGGCTCAGTAACAGTTAAGCCCTCATCAGTCAGCTTACGCTGACAGCTTCCCCCATAGGGGGAAGCCAAGAATGTGGCATAATAACTGTCCGGGCGGTATAGAATGAGCCAAAAGAACTGTCCGGGCGGTATAGAATGAGCCAAAAGAACCGTCCCCGTGGCACGGGAAATTAGTTTGTCAGAAGAGAGTATTTGGAAATGGATGAGAAGAGAAGGATATCGCTTGAGAGAGCGGATGAACTGTATGAGGAGATAGAGGACTACCTTGCCTTTAAGGAGGACTTTTTAAGGGAGACATCAGAGCGCAGGGATGTTCTGTCGAAGAAGCATAAGGAAGAGCTTATGAATTACTTCGAGGCGACCGAAGATGACTGGAATGACTGGCACTGGCAGTTAAGACACAGGATAAGCTCGGTTTCCCTTCTCAGTAAGTTCATTAAACTGTCCGAGAAGCAGTATAAGATGTTTGAGGAGATATCGAAGAAGTTCAGATGGGCAACAACACCTTACTACCTGTCCCTTATGGATTATGAGGATATGAACTACCCGATAAATCTGATGGCGCTGCCGAGTGCAGCCGAGAATGATACAAGCGGTGAACTCGATCCCATGAGTGAGGAGTATACAAACCCGGCCCCCTGCATAACGAGAAGATATCCCAACAGGCTTATAATAAATGTCACAAGTTCCTGTGCAATGTTCTGCAGGCACTGCCAGAGAAGACGTAAGATAGGCGAGTGCGACAGGATTGAATCGGAAGAAAACATAGCGGCCGCTATTGAATATATAAAGAATACACGCGAGATCAGGGACGTTTTAATAACAGGTGGTGATCCGTTGATGCTCCCCGATGAGATGCTTGAGAATATAATAAAGCAGGTGAGGGCAATACCTCATGTCGAGATTATAAGACTGGGAACAAGGCTGCCGGTGACCATGCCCCAGAGAATAACACCTGAATTGTGTGACATGCTTAAAAAATATCATCCGTTCTTTATCAACACCCAGTTCAATCATCCGGGCGAACTTACAGAGGATGCGGTGAAGGCCTGTGAGCGGATAGTGAACGCGGGCATACCGATGGGTAACCAGATGGTATTCCTACGCGGAATAAATAACGATAAGTATATAGTTCAGCTTCTGAACGAGGGACTTCTTAAAGCAAGAGTTCGTCCTTATTATATTTTCCATCCCAAGCAGGTACTTGGGACCAAGCATTTCGAGATAACGGTCGAGGAAGGGCTTAAGATAATGAAGTACCTTCGCGGCCACACCTCGGGTCTTGCCATACCTCAGTATATACTCAATGCTCCCCATGGCCTCGGAAAGATACCCCTTCTTCCCAAATATATAGAAGAGAGCGACGATGAGCATGTTAAGCTAAGGACCTGGGAGGGGAAGGAAGTGGAGATCATATATTGATGGGTCACCCTGTTTCACTCTTGTAAAATAAGCAAATTTACTTTATAATATAAGCAACCTGAAGTGTTCGATATATCTTGATATTTTGAACCTACATCACTTTAAACGGGAATCCTATATCTTCAGACGTATGTCAGGCCTCATTATATCAGTGGAAGGCAGAAATCTGTTTGCGGTAACCCACCTGGCTTATTGCTAGGAGTCAAAATTCAAGAGTCGGCATTTCGGGGGCTTTTTTTATCGGGGTTATGGTATGAAGAGGCTGTCTTTTGATAAGTTATCCATATCCATCATCCTTTTTTTATTGCATTGTTTTCGCTTGTCCCGTATTCACTTATTTTTCATAGTTGCATAGTGATGCTGCCTGGCTTTTTATGAAAATGTTCTCCCGAAGGATTTAATTCCGGACGGGAGGCAGGGCGGCAACTTAAGCGGATAACCGTGTGGTAAAGTTGACATTTCCTTCTTTAGAAGGTAAAGTTACAAAGTATGCAATAAAATTATTATATTGAGGAGATAATAAAATGGCTGATCTTAATGAACTGAGCGAGAAGCTGAGCGGAATAAAAGCTGAGATCAAGGAAGAGCTCAATAAACTCGAAACATCAAAGAGCGTGTTCGAGTATAAGAAGGCGATCTTCGATTCCAAGGCCGGCAAGGTAGGAAGCCTCATGCGCGAGATGGGCAAGATCCCTAATGAAATGAAGGCTGAATATGGTAAGCGGGTAAATGAACTTAAGACCTGGGCCCAGGAGAAGTTCGATGAGATGGATGAGAAATTCAAGGCTGAGGAGATGAGGCTTAAGTACGAGTCAGAGAAGCTTGATGTTACCATGCCCGGTAAAGTCAGCAGACAGGGCTTCCTCCATCCCAATACGCTTGTGAGGAACCAGATCGTTGATATATTCGGATCCATGGGCTTTGAGATATTCGAAGGTACCGAGATAGAGACGGATTACTATAACTTTACCGCTCTTAATACTCCCGACGATCATCCGGCGAGGGATATGCAGGATACCTTCTATCTGTCTGATAAGTTCCTGCTTCGGACACAGACATCCGCGGGACAGATCCATGTCATGGAGAAGGAGCAGCCTCCAATCAAGATAATATCACCCGGCAAGGTGTTCCGCTCGGATGATGATGC
>DPZM01000273.1 GCA_003535955.1 Lachnospiraceae bacterium
CGGCGCGGTCCCGAATAAGCAGTATGATTATGATCACAGAGAAGATGTGGGGATATATCTTGACAAGGATTATGTAAACCGAAGGCTTGATGTGTTGAGGGCTGCTTACGAGGACAACAAGGAACTGGCAGCGTATCTTGCGGGTCCGGCAGTCGTCGAAGAGTTCGGCGAGGAACCATTTGCTCCCAGAGAGTGCAGGGCGGCCATAACCCTGTCGAAAAAACAGCAGAAGCTTTCCGTGGAATGCGCTGACAGGACCGGGAGGCTTACCAATGAATATATCAGGGGGGATGAGAGGTCCTTTACGATAATTGCCTATCCCAAGCCTTATATAGGGAAGAACTTTGCCAGGATATTCAGGGAGACGGTTAAGCTTAACAACCTTGACTACAGGAAATATGAGACCATGCAGCAGATCATCATAGATGTACTCGATAAGGCCAGTTATGTGCGTGTTGCAGGGATGAACGGCAATGAGACGGAAATGATAGTTGCCCTTAATGAGCTTAAGGATCCTGAGCATGAGACTAACTTCGAGAATTGTGTCGCGGATGTCAATATCCCGGTCGGTGAGGTGTTCACATCGCCCAAGCTTAAGGGTACTAGCGGGCTTCTTCATGCACCGCGGATATATCTGGGTGGTCTTAAATATGTGGACCTTAAGCTTGAGTTTTCCGCGGGCGAAATAGTAAAGTATTCATGTAAGAATTTTGCTGATGATGATCTTAACAAAAAATATATAGAAGATAATCTTCTTTTCCATCATAAGACCCTGCCTCTGGGTGAATTTGCGATAGGAACAAATACGACCGCATACAGGATGGCGAGGGATTTTAAGATCGAACAGCTCCTTCCGATCCTTATCGGTGAGAAGACCGGGCCCCACTTTGCGGTGGGTGATACCTGCTACAGCTATGAGGAGGATATAAAGTCATACAATCCGGACGGTAAGGCGATAGTGGCAAGATCCAATGATTATTCCGACTTAAGGGATACCGAACCCGATAAGGCCTATTTCCACTGCCATACAGATATCACCATACCCTTTGATGAACTGGAAGGTGTATATGCTGTGATGATGGACGGGGAACAGACAGCGATCATAGAGAAAGGATTATTCGTGCTTGAAGGACTGGAGGAGCTGAATGAACCCCTGAGGAAATAAAATAAACGTATTATTTACAGGTGAAATGAGTGTCACACTTGCGTGAGAACAGAATGTTGTATATATTTATATGAGATCATAAGGAGGATATTATGGCAAAAGTTGGTATTGTAATGGGTAGTGATTCCGACATGCCTGTTATGGCTAAGGCGGCGGAAATACTGGATAGGTTCGGGGTTGATTATGAAATGACCATCATTTCGGCCCACAGGGAGCCCGAAGAGTTTTTCGCATATGCGAATGGTGCGGAAGAGAAGGGATTTAAGGTGATCATCGCAGGAGCAGGCATGGCAGCCCATCTTCCCGGCATGTGCGCTGCGATCTTTCCCATGCCCGTCATAGGTATCCCCATGCACACAAGCTCTCTGGGTGGACGTGATTCTCTCTATTCCATAGTCCAGATGCCCTCCGGCATTCCGGTTGCAACAGTTGCAATAAACGGAGGAGCAAATGCGGGGCTTTTGGCTGTAAGAATGTTGGCCATGTCCGATGATGCCCTTCTTGGGAAGCTTAAGGAATATAAGGAAGAGATGGCCGAGGGTGTTAAGGCCAAGGACTCAAGGCTTAAGGAAGTCGGTTATAAGAATTATTCGAAGTAAAGAAATATAATAAAATCACTGTATAAAAGGAGAATAACATGGATTACAAAAGTGCCGGAGTAGACATTGAAGCGGGTTACAAGGCAGTAGAGCTTATGAAGGAGCATGTTAAGACCACCATGCGCCCGGAGGTTCTGTCGGGGCTTGGGGGTTTTTCGGGAGCCTTTTCCCTTGAGAAGTTCAAGAATATGGAGAGCCCCACGCTGGTTTCCGGAACCGATGGAGTGGGAACCAAGCTTAAGCTTGCATTCCTTCTCGACAAACACGACACCATAGGCATTGACTGTGTGGCCATGTGTGTGAACGATATAGCATGCGCGGGCGGTGAACCGTTGTTTTTCCTTGATTATATTGCCTGCGGCAAGAACGAACCCGAGAAGATCGCTTCGATAGTGAAGGGTGTTGCGGACGGATGCCGCCAGGCGGGATGCGCACTGATAGGCGGTGAAACGGCTGAGATGCCGGGCTTCTATCCGGAGGATGAATATGATCTGGCCGGTTTTGCGGTCGGAATAGTTGACAAGAAGAAGCTTGTTTCGGGAGATGATATAAAGGCCGGAGATACAATAATCGGTATCGCTTCATCAGGAGTTCATTCCAACGGTTATTCCCTTGTCCGCAAGGTATTTCCCATGAGGGAATCCTGCATGATGGAGCAGGTATCGTCTCTTGGCATGACTCTGGGCGAAGCCCTTCTGACACCCACCAAGATCTATGTAAAGGCTTTAAGCAGCGTAAGAAATGCAGGAGTTACGATAAAGGGCTGTTCCCATATCACGGGAGGTGGCTTTTACGAGAATATACCCAGGATGCTTCCGAAAGGCATACGGGCAGTCATAAAGAAGGATTCCTACGATATGCTTCCCATATTCGACCTTATAAGGACAAGCGGGAACATTGCCGAGGAGATGATGTACAACACCTACAATATGGGTATAGGAATGATGCTCGTCGTCGATCCCGATGAGGCGGACAGGGCCATAAAGGCGATCGGGGACGCAGGTGAGAAGGCGTATAAGGTCGGCCACACCGAAGCAGGTGAGAAGGGCGTAACATTATTATGAATACACGGGGACGGTTCTTCTGTCTTCATTAAGGTTAACAGGAGGGAACCATGCTTAATTTAGCGGTTCTGGTATCCGGCGGCGGGACCAACCTGCAGGCAGTAATAGATGCGATCGAAGCAGGAAGGCTGACCGGGGTAAAGATAGTTAAGGTAATAAGCAATAAGGAAGGGGCCTATGCCCTTGAACGGGCGAAGAAGCACGGAATAGAGGATGCATGCATAAGCCCTAAATCTTTTATGTCAAGGGATGAATACTTTAAAGAAATGGAGTATGCGATAAGGGATTCGGGTGCGGATCTTATCGTTCTTGCCGGTTTTCTGGTTGTCTTATCCGACAGCTTCGTTAAGGCCTTTGCGGGCAGGATAATAAACATCCATCCGTCTCTCATTCCGTCATTTTGCGGTGACGGTTTTTACGGGTTGAAGGTTCATGAAGAAGCCCTGAAAAGAGGAGTCAAGGTCACCGGCGCCACGGTCCATTTTGTTGATGAGGGTACCGATACCGGCCCTATAATTATACAGAAGGCCGTGTATATTAAGAACGGCGACACACCGGAGGTTCTTCAGAAGCGTGTCATGGAACAGGCGGAGTGGATCATACTTCCGGAGGCCATACAGGCAATAGCCGACGGAAGGGTACATTTAAAGGACGGACGTGCAGTTGTCGAGACAGAGGACAAACCGGCCTGAGATCACTGATAAATAACGAAGCAGAACCGGTACTATATAAAGATCTGAAATGAAACATAAGGAGAAAAAAGATGAAGGTACTTGTAGTTGGAGGCGGCGGACGTGAGCATGCCCTCGTAAGCAGCATAGCAAAAAGCAAAAGGGTTGATAAGATATATTGTGCACCGGGTAATGCCGGCATAGCAGATCTTGCCGAATGCGTTCCCATCGGGGTTATGGAATTTGACAAACTGACTGATTTTGCCCTGAAAGAGGGAATAGATCTTACGGTAGTTGCACCCGACGATCCGTTGGTTGCCGGTGCGGTTGATGCATTTGAGGCCAAAGGACTGCGTGCATTCGGTCCCAGGGCCAATGCGGCGATCCTTGAGGGGAGCAAGGCCTTCTCCAAGGACCTTATGAAGAAATACAATATTCCCACGGCTGCCTATGAGAATTTCGATAATGCGGATGAGGCACTCAAATATCTTGAGACAGCCAAAATGCCAATAGTACTCAAGGCTGACGGTCTGGCCCTCGGAAAGGGAGTTCTTATCTGCAATACGCTAGAGGAAGCGAAAGAGGGTGTTAAGACCATAATGACCGACAGGCAGTTCGGGGATGCCGGAAACAGAATGGTAATAGAGGAATTCATGACAGGACGCGAGGTATCCGTTCTCACCTTTGTTGACGGTAAAACGATCCGTCCGATGACATCGGCTCAGGATCACAAGAGGGCTCTCGACGGCGATCAGGGCCTTAACACCGGCGGTATGGGAACCTTCTCACCCAGTCCCTTCTATACTGAGGAGGTAGATGAATTCTGCAGAAAGAATATATACCAGCCCACGGTTGATGCCATGGCTAAAGAGGGGAGGGAATTCAAGGGAGTCATCTTCTTCGGACTTATGTTAACCAAGGACGGGCCCAGAGTTCTTGAGTACAATGCCCGTTTCGGTGACCCTGAAGCGCAGGTGGTTCTTCCGAGGATGAACAATGATATAATAGATGTAATGGAAGCGTGTATTGACGGTACCCTTGATAAGATCGAACTTGACTTTAGCGATAATGCGGCGGTATGCGTGGTCCTGGCTTCAAAGGGTTATCCGGTCAAGTACGAAAAGGGCTTTGAGATAAGGGGACTTGAGAAGTTTGAGGGTAAGGACTCCTATTTTGTCTTCCATGCAGGAACAAAGTTGAATAACGGCAAAGTCGTAACCAACGGAGGACGGGTATTGGGCGTTACCGCTCTGGGCGATGATCTTAAACAGGCGAGGAAGAATGCCTACGAGGCTGCCGGTTGGATCGAATTTGACAATAAGTATTGCAGAAGTGATATAGGCAAGGCAATAGATGAAGCATAAGAGGGTATAGTATTGAGAGAAGTACTGGTTATGCCAGGGGCACCCGGCTTTTGCAGTGCCTGTGGGGGAAAACTGAATTACAGGGGGCTTGGCGAATATGCCTGCGAAGAGTGCGGGAACATTGAATATGATGATTACGGTAAGGTCAGGGCTTATCTTGAGCGGCATCCGGGCGCGCTCCAGGGGGAAGTGAGCAGGGCCACAGGTGTTCCGGCAAACCGGATAAGGGGACTCCTTCAGCAGGAACGCATTGAAATAGCGGCAGGATCCGGCATGTTCCTCCACTGTGAAATGTGCGGGGCTAAAATAAGGTCGGGTATAAGATGCCCGGGCTGCGAGGCCAAATTCCGTGCCGATGCGGAAGCGCAGAAGAAGATGCAAAGGACCAAACCGGACATTTCCGGACATACGGTGAATAAGGATAAGGGGCCGGGCGAAATGAGATTTCTTAAGAAATAGTTACAAAATAATATAAGGTTGACATAAACACTTTACAGGTTTATTATATTACGTGAGGGAAATGAATAATTATATACTGAAAGGGGAATCGGTATATTATGCGTTCTGACACGTACGATGTAAGGATGCGGCTTAAGGGTGGCCGTATGCTTAAAAGAATGGTGTTACCTGTACTGACCTTATCGATGGTCATCGCGGGAGCACGATCAACATATGCATATACTGCAGTTAAGGGAACCGTCACCTGCTCAAGCGGTAAGGTAAGGAAGGAGGCTTCGACAAGTGCTTCTTTCGCTTTTGGCGTGAGACAGGATGAAGAGGTAACCGTCATTGATGAGAAAAAGGGTGACGACGGCAAGGTCTGGTACCGTATCAAGGTCGGGGACAGCACTGGTTTCATCAGGTCCGATCTCATTGCCAAATCAAAGGAAAAGGTTAAGAGCGCGGATGGCAGCTCAAAGGATAAGAGCAAGGAGCAAGAAGCTGCCGGTAATAAAGCAGCCGCCGGAACGGTGCTTGTTGATGTTGCGATCCTTCGTCACGAGGCCTCGACCAAGGCTGATCTTGAGATATGCATCAGGCAGAATGAAGAGGTTGAGCTTGAGGGAACCCTGAAGGGTGATGATGATAAGGAGTGGTATCAGGCTGTATATAAAAGGAACGGAATATCTTACAAGGGATATATAAGATCCGATCTGATCAAGGCGCAGGGCAGTGTTAAGAAGATAGAGGAAACGCCGAAAGAAACAGATGTGAAAGCCGCGGATGCACAGGATAAGAACACAGGACCCGGTGAGGCGGCTGCCGGCGTTCAGATAGGAACCGTCAAGGGCGCCGGGGTAAATGTAAGAGAAACGGCGGTAGACGGCAAGGTGGTAGGAACGGTTTCTACAGGACGAACGGTAACAGTCACTGAGCAGGTCGCCGGCAGCGACGGCAATGTTTGGTATAAGATTTCATTTATTAGCAATCTTACACCTAAAACGGGATATATAAGATCTGATTTTGTGGAAGGAGTTACCAGGAATGTCACCGCTAAGGAGACAGAAGAAGGTAACTCTTCTTTTTTGAGCGAAAATAAGATAGAAGAGGATAAGAAAGAAGAGGAAGAAAAGAAGATAGAGGAAGAGGAGAAGAAAGAGGATAAGGAGTACTGGGACTGCGATGAAAAAACAGGTACCGTCAAGGGAACCGCGGTAAGGATAAGAGACAGGGCCGTTGACGGGATGGTAATCGAGCAGCTGAGTACGGGACACCGTCTTAATATTCTCGGAGTCATCAAGGGCAGTGACGAGAGTATATGGTACTGTGTTGAGTTCATGGCCAAGGGCAGCGAAAGGAAGGGCTATATAAGGTCTGACTTTGTTAATGTCCTGACAACAACAAAAGATGTAAAGCCGACATCAGATGCGGAATTTGAGAACATGATAGCACCTCTTCCGAATGATTATAAGGCTAGCTTAAGGGCCCTTCATGATAAGCATCCGGCGTGGATATTTGAAGCGGTAGACACGGGACTTGACTGGAACGAATCGGTTGCCGCCGAGTGTTCGGTAGGCAAAAATCTGGTCCCGATGAACTCGATCTCGTCATGGAAGTCAACAGAGCCACAGGCTTACAACTGGTCAGGTAACTGGTGGTACGGATTTGACGGAGGTACCTGGGCATCCGCATCACGGGAGATAATATCCTATTACATGGATCCGAGGAACTTTCTTGATGAGAGCGGTATATACCAGTTCGAACAGCTTGACAGCCTTGATTACCAGAATGAGGAAGGCGTACGGAAGATTGCGGAAGGAACTTACCTTGACTCTTCCTTTGTCGATACGGACGGCGTTGAGAGAAATTACGCATCCACCATATGTGAAGCGGCCTGGGAGATAGGTATAAGCCCTTATCATCTTGCCACAAGGATGATCCAGGAGCAGGGACTTTACGGAAGGTCCCAGAGCATATCGGGGACCATGTCCGGGCATGAGGGCTATTTTAACTATTTCAATATCGGCGCATATGCCGCAAACGGCAGGCTGCCTGTCGAGAACGGCCTGATTTATGCCGCGGGAAATGACGAGGAATACTTCAGACCCTGGAATTCACGATACAGATCAATATACGGCAGTGCGAAATATGTGGCAAACAAGTATATTAAAAAGGGACAAAATACGTTATACTTTGAGAAGTTTAATGTAGTAAACAAAGAAAACGGAATATACAAGCACCAGTACATGAGCAATATTCAGGCGGCCTCATCCGAGTCGGCGAGAATGAAAAAAGCTTATGCGGATACTAATTCAACACTTGTGTTTAGAATTCCTTACTATTATAATATGCCTGATACCCCTTGCGAGAAACCGATAGGTGAATCAAATCCGAACAATTACCTGTCGGGACTTTGGGTTGACGGTTTCGGTCTGGCACCTGAATTCTCATCAACAACCGATACCTATTATCTTACAGTCGATAATGCGGTTGAAGGGATCAATATAGGTGCAACTGCGGTGGCCTCCACTTCAAGCATTGGGGGGACCGGTTATACAGGACTCAATACAGGTACAAATACTATACCCATAGTCTGCAAGGCGCAGAATGGGACTAAAAGAACATATACGCTGTATGTACAGCGGAATTAGAAAGGAGTCTATAAATGACTTTGAACAAGGTGAAAATCATACTCAGGGCGTCATTGGCCGCTGCGGCGCTGACGGTGCTTGGTGCATTTCCGGTCTTTGCGGCCGGAAGCATATCGGTGACTGCCGATAAAGAAACTGCATCAGTGGGAGATGCACTTCTTGTGACTATCGAGGCCAAGGCCGAAGGCGATGGTGCCGAAGCCCCCGAGATATCCGTCGAATATGATGACAAGAGGCTTACAATGGTCAACTGCTCAACCCAGTATGGCGGAGGCGGTGGACTGATCACTCTTACCGATCTTAAATCGGAGATAACTTTTGCGGTTCTGTCCGGCGGACCTGCGGAGGTTTATGCAACTGCCGTGCTTGACGGCGAAGGCGCTGAACCGGCAACCGGCTCCGTTACGGTAAATGTTGACGGCGAGGATACAGCCGCTCTGGCGGGAGCGGGTCAGGAAGGCGGCACATCCACAGGCGTGGAAGCCGGCACTGTGATGTCGCTTGACGGAACCAAGACCATATCAACGGTATTCCCCGATGAGATGATGCCTGAACTTTTCTCCAAGACTACTGCTACTTATAACGGAACCACAATTGAGGCTGCCAAGTTCGATATGGGCAACCTTGTACTTGTATATGTAACGGATGCGGCAACCAACTCAGGTAATTTCTGTATTATAGATCAGGCTACGGGAGAACTTACTGATTTCCGTATGATAAGGGGTATAGAGAACCGGTTCATCATAGTTCTGAAGGCTCCTGAAAGCGTTGAGGTGCCGCTCAACTTTACGAAGGCCACGCTTATGTGGAACGATCAGACTCTGGAAGCTTACACGTTGATAGATTCATCAGCGAGTGACGGGATCTCCGAAGGCGGTGTGAATTCCAAGGATTTCTTCCTGGTTTATGCCATGAGTTCTGAGGGTAATGAAGGATGGTATCTTTATGACCAGTCCGAGGGTACATACCAGAGATATCTGCAGGTTATCAGGAATTCTGTCGATGAAGAAGGAAATAAGATGCCCATAACCGATGCCGCGAAGGAGGAAGCTGCGAAGAAATACGAGCAGCCCATGTTCATCAGGCTTATAGTGATAATCGCTCTTGCAGTGATCACTCTTATACTTCTTATCCTTACTATTGTATTTGGCGTAAAGCTCAGGAAGAAGGAAGATGAGGAATATACCCTTCCCGCCGATCCCTTCGAGTCAAGGAGGCCTGTGCCAGCAACAAGAAGGGCTCTTGTCCGTGACGACGATGATGACGAAGACGACGATGACGATGATGATGAAGAAGATGATGAAGACGACGATGATGATGATGATGAGGAGGATGATGAAGACGACGACGAAGATGATGACGATGAAGACGAAGATGATGAAGACGAAGAAGATGAAGATGATGAAGACGAAGATGATGATGAAGACGATAATGTAGAAGATAAAAAGCCGGCAAAAACCAAAGGCCCTGTTATCAAGGCCAAGGATATAGCCGATTGGCAGATGAATGAGGACAACAATCGTAAAGGGGCGGGCGGCGCCAAGTCAGATGATGCCGGAGATGTATTAAAACCCAGGAAACAGAAGAAACGTAAGGATGAACCTTTTGGCACGCCTCAAGCAATTGACTGGTCAGAGATGGAGTCGGTTGTAAGAAATGCAGCATCCGATTCAAGGCGACCTACCGGTAACAACACCAACAGTCTTCCTTCAAGATACAGGAATGAAGAGGAAGCAAAGCCTGTTAAGAAGAATGCCGGTAAGGAACCTGTAAAGGAAGTTAAGAAAGAGGCAGTTCCCGTAAAGAACGAAGCTCCCGAAAGAAAGGAAGCACCCGTAAGAGAGGCTGCACCGGCAAGACCGGTGAAACCTGCTGCAGGTGCGGCAGGATCGATAGGAGCAGGTGCTGTGGGCGCAGCAGGTTCAGCTGTCGTATCTGCTGCAACTCCGATCGTTCCCGCAAATATGCCGGGCAAACCTTCGTTTGACAACAGGAATGAGAATGCCTACAAGGCTCCCACTCCCAAGGAGGAGATAAAAGAGGAGAAGAAGGGGCTCTTCGGCAAGAAGAAGGGCGGTCTCTTCTCATATGACGACGATGATGAAGACGAAGATGATGAAGATGACGATGAGGGCTTCAGCTTCTTCAGACGAGATAAGAAGAAGGTTCCCAAGAAGGTTCCGCCCAAGGATGAGGTAAAGCAGGATCAAGGATATGCCCATCACCAGGTCAACCAGCCTTACGGCGGCAACCAGCAGCCTTATGGCGGACAGGGCTATAATCAGGGCTACAATCAGGGTTATGACGGTCAGTACGGCGGTCAGGCTTATGGCAGCCAGGGTTATAATCAGGGTTATCCCGGCGGACAGTACGGTCAGGGTCAGTATGGCGGCCAGGCCGGGTATGGCGGGCAACCTTACGGACAGCAGGCTTATCCCGGTCAGGGATACAACCAGGGTTATCCCGACCAGTATGGAGGTCAGGCCGGATATGGCGGGCAGCCTTATGACCGGCAGGGCTATCCCGGTCAGGGTTACGATCAGGGTTATCCCGGTCAGGGAGGTTATGACCAGTCCTATATGAACGGTCAGGGCGGCCTTCAGTATCAGGAAGTTCCGAATCAGCCGCTCTATAATACGACTGATTTTGATGAGGACTTTGAGTTCGAATTCCTGAATGTAGATCAATAGGAATAAAGGCGATATATTGTGGGATTAGAATACACGGCAAAATCAAAAAAGGTTCTGGATACGGCAAGAAAGATATCCAGATCATATAAGCACGGCTATATAGGCTCGGAGCACCTGCTCCTGGCCTTTATGGTTGAGGGGAATTCCGTCGTTAGCGAGGTGCTTAAGAAGAATGAGGTGTCGCGCGATACGATAAAGGACCTTATTGAGAAGCAGATATCTCCCGGAGGGGATGTCCTGGTTATGGACAGGGACGGGTATACTCCCAAGTTCCTGGAAATCCTGGATATGGCAGATGAGATTGCCGTTTCCATGGATGATGACAAGATAGGGACGGAGCATCTGCTTATCGCCATTATAAGAGATGGTGACAACCTGGCTGTCAGGATACTGAATACTCTGGGAGTGAACCTCCAGAAGCTGTATGTGGACATCCTTATGGCAATAGGTGAAGATGTTAACAAGTATAAGGACCAGATACAGAATTCAAGACAGGGTCAGCGGGGAATGCCCGGAAACCAGCTGCTTATCGACAAGTACAGCAGGGATCTGACCGAACTTGCCGCTGCCGGCAAGTTGGATCCTGTTATTGGACGCGAAACGGAGATTCAGAGGATAATCCAGACCCTCAGCCGACGGACCAAGAACAATCCCTGTCTGGTAGGTGAACCGGGTGTGGGTAAAACGGCGATCGTTGAAGGCCTGGCCAGAAGGATAGTTGAAGGTGCGGTGCCCCGTACGGTGCAGGGCAAGAGGCTGTTGACCCTTGATATGGCATCCATGGTAGCCGGAACCAAGTACAGGGGTGAGTTCGAAGAGCGTATCAAAAAGGTTATTAACGAAGTAATAGAGAATAAGAACATCATACTCTTTGTGGATGAGCTTCATACACTTATAGGCGCGGGCGGGGCAGAAGGAAGCCTGGATGCTTCCAATATCTTAAAGCCCTCATTGTCAAGAGGTGAGGTTCAGCTCATAGGAGCCACTACCCATGACGAATACAGGAAATATATCGAAAAGGATGCGGCTCTTGAGAGAAGGTTCCAGCCGATCAACGTGGAAGCGCCTTCGGTTGAGGATTCCATAAAGATACTTAAGGGCATCAGGAACGGATATGAGAAGCATCATGGTGTTGTGATCACCGATGAGGCTGTTGAAGCCTGTGTTAAGCTGTCCGACAGGTATATAAGCGACCGTTTCCTTCCCGACAAGGCCATAGACCTTATGGATGAAGCAGCGGCAAAGCTAAGGATCGTCGGACTTAAATCACCTGCAGGTCTTGAAGAGCTTAAGGACAGGCTTGAAAGAATTGAGGAAGAAAAGGAGAATGCTTTAAGGCAGGATGATCTTCCGCATTTTGCGTCGCTTAAGTCGGAGCAGGAGAAGCTTCAGAAGGAATACGAGAAGAAAAAGAAGAAGTATATAGCCAAAACCGAGGAATTGTCAACGGTTGGCCCTGACATAATAGCCGATATCGTATCCGAATGGACAAAGATTCCGGTGAAGAAGCTTGCTGAAGGAGAGACAGCAAAGCTTAACCGCATGGAGAAGACCCTGAAGGCAAGAGTGATAGGCCAGGATGAGGCCGTATCGGCTGTTGTCAGGGCGATAAAGAGAGGCAGGGTAGGACTTAAGGAGAAAAACCGTCCCATCGGATCCTTCCTTTTCTTAGGACCTACAGGTGTCGGTAAGACAGAGCTTAGTAAGGCCCTTACAGAGGTTCTGTTCGGAACCGAGAATGCCATGATAAGGGTAGACATGTCCGAATACATGGAGAAGCATACGGTAAGCAAGATGATAGGGTCACCTCCCGGATATGTTGGCTTTGAAGAAGGCGGACAGCTGTCCGAGAAGGTAAGGAGAAATCCCTATTCGGTGGTTCTTTTTGATGAGATAGAGAAGGCCCATCCGGATGTCTTCAACATTCTTCTTCAGGTTCTTGATGAAGGAACCATAACCGACTCCAACGGAAGGAAGGTATCCTTCAAGAACTGTGTCATAATCATGACAAGCAACGCAGGAGCGAACAGGATCATCGATCCCAAGCACCTTGGCTTTGTTACCGAGGTGAATGAGAAGGCCGACCATAACAAGATGAAGGAAGGCGTAATGGATGAGGTAAAGAAGATATTCAAGCCCGAGTTCATCAACCGTATAGACGAGATAATAGTATTCCGGTCACTTGACCAGGAAAATATGAAGAAGATAGTTACCCTGCTTACAGGTCAGCTCGCGGGCCGGCTTAAGGAAGAGATGAATGTGACCCTCACGGTTGCGGACTCCGTTAAGAAGCATATTGCCCTTAAGGGCGCCGATAAGAAATTCGGTGCCAGACCATTAAAGAGGGCCATACAGACAATGCTTGAGGATAAGCTTGCGGAAGCGGTGCTCGAAGGCAGGATAAAGGAAAATGACAGGGTCAGGGTGACCATGAAAAAGGGTGAGATAGAAATATTAAGTCAGGACGCCGGTTGATTTTCATGTGGTAAATAAGCCGTTTTTGGGTTATACTAAAAACAGGTTCAATTAATTTTCCTGATCAAGAAGGGGGTTAAAGATGTCAGTAGTTGCGGAATTGATTAAGACCGAGGCTGACGGTGGTTTAAGCTTTGGAAACTATGAGCTTAACGAGAAGGCCAAGAAAGAGGATTACGAATGCGCAGGCAATCTCTATAAGGTTAAGACCTTTAAGGAGATCACCAAGCTCGAGCGTGACGGGATGTTTGTTTATGAATCGGTTCCCGGAACCAGTGTTCATGATTTTCAGGCTACGGATGAAGGCGTTTCATTCATCGTATGCGGCCCGGAAGATGCGCAGATAACGGTCGGTGTTAAGGAGGACACGGAGTACGAGATCACTGTGGGCGGTAAGAGTACCGGTAAGGTTAAGAGCAACCTCGGCGGTAAGCTGAATCTAAGTGTTGAACTTGCAGGCAATGGTGATGTCCCTGTTGTGATCCGGTTGTAATCATGGCTAAGGGTAAGTTAACTACAGTATATTTCTGCAATTCCTGCGGTTATGAATCATCCAAGTGGATGGGACAATGCCCGGGATGCCATTCCTGGAACACATTTACTGAAGAGACTGTAAACAGGCAGGCGGCCAAGGGAAGATATTCCCTGTCGTCTGCCGTTTCATCGGAAAGCGGTAAGCCGGTATCTCTTTCCGGGATCGAGCTTAACGATGAAGATAAGATAGATACACATATAGAAGAGCTTAACAGGGTCCTTGGGGGAGGCATAGTCCGGGGATCGTTAACTCTTGTCGGAGGAGACCCCGGTATCGGCAAGTCGACACTCCTTTTACAGGTGTGCAGGCAGTTGTCATCCGATAAGGTGCCGGTACTGTACATATCGGGGGAGGAATCACTCAAACAGATAAAAATGAGAGCGGAGAGGCTGGGTGAATTTACGGATTCGCTTAAGCTTCTGTGTGAAACCGATCTTTCGATCGTTGAGGAAACGATAAGGAAAGAGAAACCGTCCGTTGTCGTAATAGATTCCATACAGACGATGTTTTCCGAGGACGTATCGTCGGCACCGGGATCAGTTTCCCAGGTAAGGGAGGCAACGGGAGTCCTTCTTAAGCTGTCAAAGACTCTGGCCACTTCGATCTTTATTGTAGGTCACGTTACCAAGGAGGGGACTGTTGCGGGTCCAAGGGTATTGGAACACATGGTGGATACCGTTCTCTATTTCGAGGGTGACAGGCACGCATCATACAGGATATTGAGAGGAGTCAAGAACCGTTTCGGTTCCACCAATGAGATCGGTGTCTTTGAGATGAGAAACGAAGGCCTTATTGAGGTATCAAACCCTTCCGAGTACATGTTAAACGGCCGTCCCAAGGATGCTTCCGGTTCGGTGGTCGTATGTGCTCTTGAAGGTACAAGGCCCTTACTTATCGAGCTTCAGGCACTTGTGTGTCATTCCGGTTTCGGCATTCCAAGACGTCAGACAACAGGTGCCGATCTTAACAGGTTAAACCTCTTAATGGCCGTACTTGAGAAGAGGGTAGGGCTCCATCTGGGTGAATGTGATGCCTATGTAAATGTTGCGGGTGGGATGAAGCTTAACGAGCCGGCGATCGATCTTGGTATAGTGCTTGCCATAGTATCAAGCTTTAAGAATGTGGCGATACCGGGGGACGTGATCGCCTTTGGGGAAGTAGGCTTGAGCGGTGAGGTCAGAAGTGTCAGCATGGCTGAATCCAGGATCAGGGAAGCCCGAAAGCTTGGCTTTAATACCTGCATCCTGCCGGCCGGAAACAAGGGTCAGGTTAAGGATGCCGGGAGTGAGATGAAGCTTGTCTTTGTTGAGAATGTCAGGGAAGCCCTGAAGTCCCTCTGATGACACGGAGATGGTTCTTTTGTCTTCAACAATTTTCTGAAAATTGGTGATAATAAATGATAAAATCATAAAATTGGTTGAAAACATCGTCATTCTGCTATAAAATTATGATATCTAAGCATTTCAGCCTAAAGGGGGATTTGACGATGAATAAGAACATCCTTAGTGAGGATCAGGTTAAACAGATCAACCGATTGTTACTGATCGTTTTATGCATTACATCATTTTTCGGAATCGTGGGTCTGTTGTCTCAGCTAACCGATTCTTCCAATAATATTAACCCGATACAGTCGGTTGGTCCGGGTATTCTGATCATAATAAATCTGATAGCCACGTTTGTCGTGAGCAGGACTGCGGAACCCGAATTTCTTCATAAGTTTGTAGCGGTGGCTTATACGATAGTATATGCCGCAATGCTGCTGACATCGGAATCGGGAGCTGTATTCCCTTATATTCTTCCGATCATGATCATCATTGTCTTAAATCTTGATAATACGGCCATTACCGGAATGGGTATTTCCTTTATCATCCTTAACATCATACATGCGGTAATTACGGCATCAACTCATGAGATCACGGAAGTTATAGAGATGATCATGGTATCGATCATAATCTCAATTCTTGCAACGCTATCCGCTATAATGGGAACCAGGCTGCTTACAAGGTTTATAAGCGATAACATGGAAGGCATTGAGAAGGCAGCTATTGAGAGGGCCAGAGTGTCCGAGAATATCCTCAAGGTTACCGATGAAGTAACAGCCAGGTTCGATACTTTAAAGTCAGGCCTTGATGAGGTGGGTGAGACATCCAAGCTTGTCTGCGATTCCATAGATCAGATAGGTCAGGGCAATGATGAGAACTTAAGTGCCGTTGAACTGCAGACCAACATGACGAGCGAGATTCAGTCGCTGCTTAATGAAACCGGAGACATCACCGTTGAGGCGGTTGAGGTATCCGGACAGATGTCTGATATGTTAAGCAAGAGCCTTAAGGATATGGAGAGCCTCGTAACTCAGGCAATACGTACTACCGAAGTGGGAAACCAGATGCAGGAAGCAGCCGAGAGGCAGCAGAAGTCGTCCGATGAAGCCATGAATATAACAGACATGATCTTCTCAATCTCCGGGCAGACCAATCTACTTGCCCTTAATGCATCGATCGAGGCTGCACGTGCAGGTGAAGCAGGCCGCGGATTTGCTGTAGTAGCAACCGAGATAAGTCACCTGGCCGAGCAGACGAAGCAGTCTACAGAGCAGATCACAAATATCCTTAAGGAGCTTACCGAGAACGCCGGTGAAGTATCCGAGAAGGCAACCCAGACCGTACAGATGGCCGGAGCCCAGAAGGATCTTGTGGAACTTGTAAAGGGAGTCCTTACAGAGTCACGCGAGTACTCGGATAAATTGGGTGAAACACTTCGTACCGTTAATTCGGATATGGAGCGAATTAAGGATTCCAATGATGAGGTTGTTAACTCGACGTCAAGGCTTCTTGCTACAAGCGAAGAATTTACGGCAAGCACTCAGGAGACGATCAGGATCAGCCGTAACAACATGGACAAGATCGAAGAGTCAATCGATATCATGGCTAAGATATCCGAGATGATGAAGGAGCTTGCACAGGCCGAGGAGAAATAACTTAATGGAAGACATAATTATCATAGGGGCGGGCCCGTCAGGGCTTATGGCAGCTATACAGGCATCTTATCTTGGTGCATCTGTAACGGTGCTTGAGCGAAATGATAAACCGCTAAAGAAATTGTATGCGACCGGAAACGGTCGCTGCAATTTTTCTAACCTTTATATGGACGAGAAAGTGTACAGGGGCAGGGATCCTGAATTTGCGCTCAAGTTAATTGAGGATTATGACAGGAACGACCTGCTTCTGTTCTTTCATAATCTGGGGATGATGACCAAGCACATAGGTGATTATATCTATCCTTACAATGAGCAGGCAAGAACAGTGGCCGATGCCCTGCTGCTCGAATGCAGGAGACTTAAGGTCAGAGTCAGGTGTAATGAAAAAGCGGTTGACATAACATACAATAACAGCTTTACCGTAAAGACCAACGACCATGAATATAAAGGCAGAAAACTTATAGTGTCAGCCGGCGGCAAGGCGAGCCCCGTACACGGGAGTGACGGGAACCTGAACATGATAATTGAAGGTTTGGGGATAGACTTTTTACCGCTGCGGAGAGCCTTAGTACCTCTTACCTATACGGATAAGGCTTTAAGTAAGCTGGCGGGTGTAAGGATAAAGTGCAGCGTAAATCTTATCGTGGATGGTAAAAAGGCTGCCGGTGAGCAGGGCGAGATCATAATAAATAAGGACAATTTAAGCGGAATCCCAATCATGCAGATGAGCCGGTATGCTACGCAGGCACTTGATGAAGGTTCTTTGGTATCTGTAAGTATTGATCTCTTTCCGGATGAGGATAAGGACGGTGTAAACAGGCTTATATACAATGCCTTTAAAGGATACAGGTATGGTGCAGCCGTTATGGGAAGGGAACCGGAGAAGACCGATGCCCGTTATGACAGGACCAGTCTGGAGGCCCTGTCACTTCTGATAAACGAAAAACTCTCCCTGTATTGTCTGAACCTTACAGGTATTCTTCCTGATGACCTGTCCGCAAATGTTAACGATAAGAAACTGAAGATACTTGCAGACCTGCTTAAGGATATGAGAGTAGCTGTTAAAGGTGATGCAGGCTGGGAGAGGGCGCAGGTGACCGCAGGCGGGGTTGATACACGGGGACTTTCGGAAGACCTTGAATCGGTTAAAGTACCCGGCTTATATTTCACAGGCGAATTGTGCGATATAGACGGAACATGCGGAGGCTATAATCTGCAGTGGGCCTTTTCATCGGGGGCTGTCGCGGGCCGGGGTGCGGCAGGTAAGGTGCGTAAAGAAAAGAATAAAGGGTCTTAGAGCATGAACGGAAAAATCAGGGGTTAATATAATGTAATATTATGCCGATAAAGAAAATGAGAGAGTTTCGATACTGTGTTTCAGTGTCCACGGAGGGACGTAAGTTTCTCTTATACCTGTCCAGGGAGGGATCAAGATGCGTATTTACTCAGGGAGCTTTAATGTAATGAATTCCCTTTATTCACAACAGAATAAGATGAATGCCGGGGGGCCTGCGGGAGGCCTTAATTCTTCTGCAGTCAATACGCCGGCAAAATCAGGCTGGCAGCAGGGTTCAGGCACCATTGACATTGACTCTTCGACTTCGGTAAGGAAACAGATGCAGCAGCAGCTGCGTGAACTCTTCGATAAACAGCAGGCAAAGGGTAACCTTCTTACTCCCATGGATAAGCAGGAGGATATCTTCGGCACCCAGAAGGAAGAGGACAAGAAGGAAGATAAGCTGCTTGAGAGCGGGAATACATATAACTTTAAGGAAGTATCCAATAAGATAATGCGTGCCAAGACCTCGGTGAGCGCGGGGCAGGCCGTTATAGCCGCCAAGCGTAAGATAAGCGAGATCAAGCGCAAGATGGCATCAGAAGGTGAAGAGGGTGCCGATGAGCTACAGCTGGCTCTTGTCCATGCCCGTAAGATGGAAGTTGTCGCACAGCGCAAGAAGAATAATCTTGAGCTTGAGGAGATGGCCAAGAATACACAGAAGCGTGACAAGATGCAGGAGCAGCTGCAGGATAGCGCAAGTTCTCTTAAGAATGATGCAATAGAAGCAGCCAAGGATCAGATCATGGATGAGCAGCTTAAGAATATACAGGAGCAGTCCGAGATCAGCAGGGAAGAAGCAAGGCAGAATCATGAGAAGATAGAAGAGAAGCTGGAAGAGACACAGGAACAGATGCAGCAGATGATGGAGAACATGGAGGGCATGGAGGAGTTCACGCAGGAAATGAGCGATGCCGAGATGGAAGCAATGAGGGAAATGTCCGAAATGCTCGATGCCATGGAGACCATCGATCCTCATATGAGTGAGGAAGAATTAAACAAGCTTAAGACCAAGCACCGTCTGTCCGAGAATAAGGCCCTTATGAAGGCTGATATGGACTACCTCAAGGGGATGTTCAAGAGCCTTGATGCCAGGGGCGCCAACGGGATGACAACTCTGGGACAGGGGATGAGCTTCGGAGGTACCGTGAGTCAGGCCCCGTCCATATCACCCATGGGAACGGGAATGAACATGACGGCTATGGAAGGTGGCGGTGGTGAACCGTCATTGTCGGTTGATGTTTCGGTATGATAACGGAATGATGTCTGCTTCAAAAGTGATATAAGAACAGGTGAGGGGTCAGGCTCTGTCAGGCTTGACTTCTTTTTATGGTTAGAATATACTGTTATGGATATTCGGAACAGAAACGGTATCTATACAATACTGTATATGCAAGGAATCCGGTGCAAGTCCGGAGCGATGCCGTCACCGTAACCTCAGAGCACATGCAAGGCCACTTGGTTTATACCCGGGAAGGCGCATGAAGCGATGAAGAGGAGCCGGGATACTTACATATACAGCGGATGTGACCTTGCGGTCCACGAGGGTGCGTCCGAATAACAGTACATAAATGCGTTTATTATGTTAATGGGACCATTTATGGAGGCTGAGCTGATCGCTGTCGGAATGACAGGCGGTTAGTTATGTTTCCATGTTTAATGGTCTTTTATTTATGTTTATATAAGGAGGAGAGAATTATGAAAAAGAAACTTGTCTGCGCGATGTTTACAGCCGCTGCGACGGCCGTGATGCTCGCAGGGTGCGGGGATGTTAATGTAAACATCAACAATACCGGCGATCCCGTAGGGGTAGAGGATATTACCGGAGAAACCGCTGAGGCGGAGGAAGAGGCTTATGAGGATGCCGACCGTCAGGCCGCCCAGAAAGTGG
>DPZM01000022.1 GCA_003535955.1 Lachnospiraceae bacterium
AGCGCATTTAATATGTCTACCGGTTACAAGGAGAGGAGCTATAAGATGCACTGGCATTCCTATGGTGAGATCCTTCTTGTGGGACCGGGCAAGACAAACATCTATCAGATCGGTAAGAACACATATAATCTCGTGCCGGATGACATTGTGCTCATATGGCCCATGGAGATGCATTCCATAGTGGATGCGGACAGGGAACAGGCACTTGTCATTCAGTTTTCCAACGCATTTATTAATTCACTATTTGACCTTCGCAGGATCATGCATATGTACAGGAACCTGCACGTTATCTGTGTTAATTCACATCCCGAGCTTGCTTCAAAGCTTAAGGATATCACCGGTCATATGAAGGAGATCTTCTTCTCGGACAGGCAGGATCGTGAGATAAGGTGCTGCATACTCCTTATGGAGTTCATGCTTACCCTCTTCGACCACAGGAAGGAGCTGGCGCCGGAGCTGGATGACGTGGATCCTTATGCCTGCAACGACGATGTAATGAAGCGGATGGTGATGGTCACCGATTATATCAAGAACAACTTAACGGCCGACGATCTGTCGCAGGGGGCCATGGCCCGGATGGCAGGTATAAGCCGTGATTATTTCTCGAGGATATTCAAGAACGTGACCGGCATGAACTACAGCAAATGGCTTAATACGATAAGGCTTGAGAAGGCATCGGAGCTTCTGGTGGAAGATGGCCGGACCCTTACCGAGGTGGCCATGTTATCGGGCTTCCAGAGCATACCGAGCTTTAACAGGGTCTTCCGTGAGGAGAAGGGCATGGCTCCGGGAGAATACAGGTCCCTCTTTGTGGGCCGGGATAAATCTGTTCAAATATGAATCTTCACTTTTGGCTTGTCTAAATCGCCGTATGCTTTGTTGTCGTCAGTCGCCTCATTCTTCTTAGCCGTGAGTTGCCTCCTTTACTATTATTTATGAACAGCTCCTAAGTGTCTGGTGTGTAAGCAAACAGCCGCAAATTTCGGATTTTCTTAGGACCAACACGCGATTCTGATCAGTTAAGCATGCATTCGCGTGTATTTTAGACTTTTTTATTTCTGCACCTGACACGCGTATACTGTGTATGCATGGTGTTGCGTGCTTTTACACCGGAAAAAATTCTTTTAACAGGCTAATTGGTGTTATTGATGCAGCTGCATGGTGTAAAGAGATAATCCCTGACCCGGGCGCGATCATGGAAAGACAGGGTAAAACCGGTAGGACCACACAGATGGATCCATGATTACCGCCAATGCGAGCAGTTATACCATAATAAAATGCCATAGGGAATAAAATGTAATTACAGCAGAAACAATTATCTTCAAAGAAAATAATCAAGAAGTGAAAAGGAGACAGGTATGGACATATCACACAGGAAGGTCAATAAAAGGATAAGATTTACGGACATGGGTGGAAATCCTCTGTCAAACAGGGAGATAAGCATAAAGCAGACTGATCATAAGTTTCTCTTCGGCTGCGGAGGCTTTGATTTTATCCCTTATGTTTTAAAGGGTGAGGAGGAATACAGGCAGGTGACACAAGCCTGGCTAGAGATCTTTAATTATGCGACTCTGCCCTTCTATTGGGGTAACTATGAACCGAGGGAAGGCGAGCCGAATAAGGATGTTCTTATGAAGACAGCCCTTTACCTTAAGGATAAGGGTGTAACGGTCAAGGGGCATCCCTTATGCTGGCATACCGTATGTGCCGACTGGCTCATGGATTACGACAATGAAACCATCCTTAAGAAGCAGCTTGCAAGGATCGACAGGGAGGTTACCGGCTTTAAGGGTGTTATCGATATGTGGGATGTAATTAATGAAGTTGTTATCATGCCCATATTCGATAAATATGACAACGCGATAACCAGGATATGTAAGGAGAAGGGCCGGGTAGGTCTCATTAAGGAGGTCTTCGCAAGGGCCCATGAGAGCAATCCCGATGCGGTATTGCTGTTGAATGATTTTAACACATCAGTAAACTATGAAATTCTGATCGACGGCTGTCTTAATGCCGGAGTGCCCATAAGCGCCATAGGCATTCAGTCCCACCAGCATCAGGGTTACTGGGGCAGGGAGAAGCTTGAAGAGGTGCTTGAGAGGTTTTCGGGCTTCGGGCTTCCCATCCATTTTACGGAAAATACGCTTATATCCGGCGACCTGATGCCTGAGCATATCGTTGACCTTAATGACTGGCAGGTTGATGAGTGGCCCTCGACTCCCGAGGGAGAAGCAAGGCAGGCTAAGGAGATAGAAGAGATGTACCGTATCCTGTTTTCACATCCGCTGGTTGAGGCGATCACTACCTGGGACTTCAGGGACGGGGCATGGCTCAAGGCCCCGAGCGGCTTTATAAGAAGGGACAATTCGAGAAAGCCGTCATTTGAGATGCTTAAGAAGCTCGTAAGGGAAGAGTGGTGGACTGACACCAAGGTTAAGACTGATGCAGACGGCTGGGCAATGGTTGAGGCCTTCAAGGGTGATTATGTTATAAGCTACGGTGACGGCAGTGCTAACGTTAGCCTGTCGAATGATTCTGAGATGATCCGGGTCTGACTTTTGAAAAGAATGATTTTCAAATAAGTAATTGAAATGTTGAGAGTATAATGGTAGTGTAAAGTAGGTTGTGAAAACAGCGCCGCCAAACGAATGTGAGGGGGCGATAGAATTACAGGAGGGAAAAATAATGGCAGCAGACAGACGTCCTGATGATATGGTCAGGATCACATCACCGGAGCTTGCCGATGAATTCATTGAAGAGCAGATATTTGCGCTTCGTGAGCAGATCGGCGATAAGAAGGTATTACTGGCACTTTCGGGAGGAGTGGATTCATCCGTTGTTGCGGCGCTTCTCATTAAGGCCGTGGGACAGCAGCTT
>DPZM01000119.1:0-473 GCA_003535955.1 Lachnospiraceae bacterium
CAGTTAAGAAGGTCAACAAGATAACACAGGCATTCACTTATAACGGAGAGCCTCAGTGGCCCGACTCAGTTGTAGTAGAGACCAAGGATGCAGGTACCATCACGATGAAGCATGACGGAAACGGCAAGTATTCAAGTGAAGGTGAGAAATCCGTGGCAATCTCTGTAGCTAACAACGTTGAAAAGGGTTCGGCAACCGTAACAGCTATCGGCTCAGACAACAAGGCTAAGAAGACGACCTTCAAGATCGCAGCAGTAGATCTCTCTACAGCAAGCACGGATGATCTTACTATCACCGCAGCAGCAGCTAAGTATACGAGCAAGGGTGCCACAACTACGGTCGAGGTAAGCTATAAGGGACTTGACCTTATAGAGGGTCAGGACTACACAGTTAAATATGCTTATGCAAATAAGAAGAATGCAGGAGAAAATGCAGGAAATGTTACCATAACAGGTAAGGGCAACTTTGCTAAG
>DPZM01000119.1:625-3685 GCA_003535955.1 Lachnospiraceae bacterium
AAGGCTACAGTAGTAGATCTTGCAGGTAACGTAATACCCGCTAAGGCATATAAGCTTACGGTAGAGGATGCTGAAAGCAAGGATATCACAAGCAGCACAAATAAGCTTAATGCAGGTGATACGATCACAGTTAAGATCGAGGCAGCTGATACGACCAACTACGAAGGTGATGCAAGCGTAAGCATTACGGTAGCACCTGACATCAAGAAGGTTAAGTACAACAAGAAGTATGAGAAGACCTTCACAGGAGATCCTATTACGCTTGAAGCAGAAGACTTCGAAAAGATGGCCATTACACTTGACGGAACAGCACTTGAATACGGTACGGATTTCGAAGTAGTAGGGTATGCTAAGAACGTTAAGAAGGGTACCGCTCAGGTAACGATAGCCGGTGCAAGCGATAAGGCTGCAGGTACGGTAGTACTTAAGTTCAAGATCGTAGCAAAGACTATAAAGTGATCACATTAAGTGATGTAGATCCTGAAGATGTAAATCCGAAAGGATTAAGAGGCTAAACGGAAGCCCCACCGGATGATTCCGGTGGGGCTTTCCAAAAGCCTTATATGAGACCATAAGTACTTGTGATCTGATATAAGGTTTATTGAGTAAGGTTTATTGTCCCTTGAGTGCTGCGATCTCCTTCCTGAGTTGATCGATGGTGGCAGCCTGATCGGTGATGGTAGAAGCTTGAGAAGAGATAGGGGTGATAAGTAATGGCAAAGGATGCCGGTATTGGAGAAAAACTAAGAAAGCTCAGGATAAATAAGGGGCTGACCCAGCAGGAGCTGGCTGACAGGCTGGGGCTTACCAAGGCTGTTGTCAGCACCTACGAGCAGGATATTCATATGCCCGGTTTCACTAATCTTATAGAGATGGCCAGGCTTTTTGGTGTGACCACGGATTATCTGTTATCGGCGGGGGATGATCATTTGGATGAAAAGCTGAATGACCCTGACCGGGATGAAGCCTGCGATGGGGATAAGGTCAGGCGCCTTGGCGAGCGTCTTATGGGAATAGGTAAGCAGATAAGGGAGCTTAGAGAGGAACGCGGTATGTCAAGGCAGGAGCTGGCAACGGGGTTGTCCCTGTCAACAATGGCTATTGGGAAGTACGAGAGGGATATAATGGCACCCTCCTATGGAACCCTCATGGACATGGCCAGGTTCTTCAATGTTTCGACGGAGAAGCTGTTTGGAATAGAAACGGGGAGAATAGTGGATATCAGCGAGCTGACGGATGACAAGAGAGAGCTGATAAGAGATCTGGTAAGGGGGATGCGATGAGTACGCCTGTTTATAAAGTGGAAGGATTGGGTCAGAGGATACGGGAATTACGGTCACAGAAGGGCTATACCCAGGCCGAACTCGCGAAGAGGGTTGGCGTCGGGCGGTCAACCATGGCTACATATGAATGCGGCAAGGAGGCACCGTCCTACGCCAAGCTTATCAGGCTTGCCAGAGAGCTGAATGTCTCAACGGATTACCTTTTGGGGTATGATATTGATACCCAGCTGGATCTGTCGGGGATCGACGGAGAGAATAAAGAAAATGTGCTGAGGCTTGTAGGCATGTTAAAGGAGCCGGTTAAATAGGTGTTATGAGCCGTGACATCATATTTGTCAATGACAAAAACGATGTCACGGTTTTTTTTGACTCCGGAAATATGTATGATATATAGTGAATAAATATATTTCGTGTATCTGTTCTTATGTCCTCTGCAGCAGATGCTTCGGAATATGCTGAACAGTTACGATTTCGTTTACTGTATTCAGGGAGGTTTTTATAGCCGGACATACAAAGCCAAAGAAGGGGATGTATACCATGAATCACGCTATACCTTCGACCTGACGGAATACAAGGTCCTGCCGGAATATCCCGAAAACGGGGAATAAAGATGAAAAATGTTGACATCATATTTGTCAATGACAAATCAGTATTGGAGGAATGATATGAATGGATTAGGCAAGATCCCTGAGGAAAGGAAGAGGCGGCTTGATGAGCTGTTTGAGGCTTTTTCCGTAATAGGTGATGATACCTATGTGTATCTGTGTGACATGCAGTATGATTTTTCGAGATGGTCAAAGGTACTGGCAGATGATTTTGATTTGCCCGGGGAGTATATGTACGGTGCCGGAACGATATGGGAGGAACATGTTCATCCCGAGGACAGAAATGCCTTCCATCAAGGAATAGATGACATATTCAGTGGAAGATCCGGCGGACATGACATGCAGTATCGGGCAAGAAGAAAGGACGGAGAATATGATGTCTGTACCTGTAGGGGAATCGTGATCAAGGATATGTCCGGTCAGCCTGAGTATTTCGGAGGTGCCATAAGAAACCACAGCCAGCAAAGTCATATAGACAGGTTGACAGGTCTGAGAAATCAGTATGGCTTTTTTGAAGATATACGGGATCATATAGACAATAAGATTCCTATGAGAGTCTGCCTGATAGGCATCAGTAAATTTACAGAGATAAATGAACTTTACGGATATACGGCGGGAAATGCTGTTTTGCAGACAGTTGGGCGTTACCTGATGGATCATGTGGGCAACAGGGGTGGCACCTTCCGTATGGATGGTTCCAAATTTGCCATCATTACCGAGACACAGACACATGATGATATGGAGAGAACATATGAGGAATTAAGAGCGTACTTTCGGGAAGGGGTGAAAATTGGTGAGGAATATGTTCCTCTGGAGCTGCACGGCGGAACAATCGGCATTGATGATTTTATTACGGATGATCAGACCGCATATGCCTGTCTGAATTATGCCTATGATGAATCAAAAGTTAATAAGCATGGTGATCTTGTGGAATTCCGTAATGAGCTGAGTGCTGATAACATAAAGAGTGCGGCAAAGCTGCATTCCATACGAAAGTCCATCAATAACGAGTTTGAGGGTTTCTATCTTTTGTATCAGCCCGTGGTTGATGCAAAAACGGAAAGCCTGATAGGAGCAGAGGCACTTCTTCGATGGAAAAATAATAAGTATGGCATGGTTCCTCCGGATGAGTTTATCCCGGTATTGGAGAAAGACCCGTTATTTCCGGTGCT
>DPZM01000181.1 GCA_003535955.1 Lachnospiraceae bacterium
CGGTTCTCTGTCTCCCGCTACTGCTTTATAGCAAGCTCTATGATTTTCTTGGAAATCCCAGTGAGACGGCTTAGCTGACGGATGGATATCCCTGACCTTATCAATTTACGGATTGAAGAATTAACTGCTGACTTGGAATTTTTTTCTATAACCGGTATTCCTGACCGGAATTCGGCATGAATCAGATTTATGGCTTTTTCATCAGTATACCGGGTGTCGGCTGTTTCGGTAAATTCCAAACATTGGTCATCATTTTCGCGGCTTATATATTCCTTAATTGAATTATGGTCCATAAGGTTGGTTATCATATCCTTATCTGTTATCCCCGCCTTTCCGAGCAGGTATTCTCTGGCGCTGCTGTAGGGATAATCTTCGGGTTTTTCACATATTCCTGCTTTCACGGGATTGATAGATGTGTTGCTGGCTTTTGATTCTGGCTTTTCTTGGCATTAAATGGCTCCTTTTTGGGCAGTAAGACGTAGAATAGTTCCTTGAAGTGAATAATACATCATGGGATGTCTTCGCCATGCGTTATTAATCAGTAATGGTAACATTGAACATGGTTGCCGAAATGCAACCGGTTGAATAGATTGATTTATGATCTATTTGGATTCAATTCGCATGGCTATAGTAACATGATGGTAATGTGAATGCAATAGAAAAACAGAAAAATTAAGGAGACAGAGAACCGTCCCCTGTCTCCTTCACCATTTGGCAGAAACATGACGTATACACATGAACTTTTTATGAAGTATCATATTTATATCTATTTGTGATGGAAAGCGAGGTTATGATTATGAAGAAAAGGATCTCATGGGTGATCGGAGGATTACTTGCGGTAGGAATGATCTTTATGCTGTTTCCGACCGGGGCTTCAGCGCTGACTCAGGATATGCTGCCGGAAGACTGTGGGCTTGATGAAACGGAAGAGGAAAGTTTGGATACAACCGACCCGGGAATGGATGTTACTCCTGACGGTACATCTCTGCCGGCGGCATATTATGTAACAGGTGCGGCTGCGCCTGTCGATATGAACGCGGCCGACGGATATGTCCCCGTTACAGGGACACAGAACGGCGACCGGGAATTATACAGCGCTTTTTATAATGATATGATATATGAGCGTCAGGGCGGTAAATGGTACTGGGGACATGAGGCCGTTATGTACGGTGCCGCAGGCAAAAAGGTTTACTCTGACGCCGAAAAGAAAAACGAAACGGCCGCACCGGTTTCATTCAATACGGATATGGTCTTTGAGCTTAACTACATGCCGGTTGAACTTAGCGATCATTACAGGCATAATCTCTGTTTCTCCAATGGTTCAAACGCGGACTGGCACAGGCTTCCGGGAGTTGAGCTGTGGGCATGGGAATACGAGCCATATCAGGCGGCTGACGGAACAACACGTTATCGCCGCGTTAAGACCAGGCAGCTTAACGCTTCGGAATATGAGGTGGAGTATGATCAGGATGCCTGGTTCACCAATTATTTTATGCAAAATGAAACGGAACCCTTTAATCTTGGCTCAGATCCGAATGACTATTATAATGTCGAATTCACTGCTCCCGTATTCGGAACAAAAGGAATGTTGTATTTCGACCGCGCTACACTTCCGGGGTCGGTTAAGTTAAACGGAAGCTGGATGAAGAATTCATCCGACCCTGTGGCCATAGTTGCCATGATCTACGATGCGACTAAGGGGACCTACGCAAGTGTGGAGGAGCTTGCAAGGGGCGAAAGTTCGATCTGGGAGAACGATAAATACTTCAGTATGTGCTGCCTGTTGAGCGATCAGAGCTCGGATAAATATAGTTACAGCCGCAACTTTTATTCTGATGATCCCTATACGGCAACGGCACTTGGAAGCTTCAGTCCTAAAGCATATGACTATTACAAGGATGATGCATCGGGGGTGATAACTCTGTATTCCGGCGGAAACTACGGAGGTTTTGCAAGAGGCTTCGCGCTTGGCAATACTGACAGCTACCGGGATAAAACAGGGTCTGATCTTATGATAGATACATGGGAGATTCCCTCTGAATGGACCGACGATCTTACAGGTAAGACCTATAAAATCAGGATCGACAATACTCCCATCGGCGAAACCGACGTCTACAGAGGCTGCCTGTATCCCTGCATGGCAGAAACATTTGTTATAGATCCCGGTGTTATCATGCCTGATGACTGTTCGTTTTTTATGCTTAACAGCGTCGGAGAGACCCGGGTTAATTTCCTTAAAAACTTTAAGATCAAAGGCAGCCCGGCATCCTTCGGGTCTAACATAAGGAATCTGAGGCATTTCTTTGCAAAATCATATTCACTTCCGGACAGTAATTACGAAGCCATTGATATCCGTGCGCTCAATACATCAAACGTTGAAGACATGAGTTATATGTTTGAAAACGTGATCCTGGCAGGAAGCTCTACATCTGTGAATGTCGATGTTTCCCGTTTTAATACCTCCAAGGTCAAGAGCTTCGAGGGGATGTTTATGGGCTATCATGTCACGGATAACGGAACAGTAAGGCATTACTACACCAAGGTGGATGTAAGCGGCTTTGATACGTCAAACGCGGAGACCATGGCATTCATGTTCTGCGATATGTATATGTGTGAAAATACGGGCTGCGGAACGCTGGATGTGAGCAATTTCAAGTTCACAAATAAGCTTACCGATATGCAGGGTATGTTCGCCGGCAATCCGAGCTACGAGACGCCGGGTCTTGTGAAGATCATCCTGCCTGCGGATATGGATACATCAAACGTTAAGGATATGAGCTATCTGTTCTGCGCCGATGATTCCCTTCGCGAGATAGTGAACCTGTCCGCTCTTGATACCGGAAATGTAGTGGATATCTCGGGTATGTTCGGTAAATATATGCATGATGCACTGTTTGGCAAAATGAGTGATAAGAAGAACCTTCCCACTACCTACTGGACATCCAGGGACACAGGCTCCTGGATCAATGACAGAACAGTAGCATCCGGGTTCGAGAATCCCACCATTGATGTACGGTTCTATGGTCAGGCCGGAAATACCGACTTCTTTGGACCCGCAATTGAAAGCCTTGACCTGTCGAATTTCGATACAAGAAATGTTAAGTATGCATACGGTGCCTTCTGCTGGATGCCCAATCTTAAAGAGATTACCTGGGGTAGAAATACCACATTTGAGAAGGTTACAGACGCGAATTACATGTTCATCCTGCCGGCTCTTAAGACACTTGATCTGACAGGAAGGAAGCTTACGAACATCAAGTATGCCTTCGACATGATCATGATAGAAAATGCGCAGGCTCTTATCCTTGGAGAAGATTCACTGGATCTTTCTAACATAGCACAGGATGAAGGCTTCACCATATCAGCACCTAAGGTAAGGGAGCTTGACCTTCGAAAGGTCAGGTTTGGCGATAATACGAAGGCCTTATCCAAATACAGCCTGTATGATGAATACTATCAGATCAAATATGTTCCTGAGGGTCTGGTTGCGGCAACGGAATTTTATTTCCCCGCAATGCCCGCGTTTGATAAACCGGCTGATCTTCCCACTTCCTTCACAGGCGCTGACGGCACGAAGTATACGACGGTCGCGGGAGGCAATACGGAAGAACTCCATCTTACGGCTGACGATAGATCAAGCCTTCCGCCAGTGGAGTCTGTTGATGTCAAGGCTGCGATAGACTTCGGAACCAATGGCGGCGGATGGATGATGAACAACGGTGAGAAGTATAAGCTGTGTGCGACTGTATCTCCGCTCCGTGCCGATCAGAGCGTAACTTGGGTCTCATCCGATCCTTCCATAGCCACGGTCGATGCGGACGGCATTGTAACGGCTGTCGGCGGCAGGTACGGCGGGGTTAATGTGACGATCACCGCAACATCCGTAAGCGATAAAAGCAAATCCGGATCGACGCAGATAGAGGTGTTTCTCGCAATGCTTGATGAAAGTGATGCGCCCAAGCCAACGCCGACACCGGGGCCTGCGCCCACAACAGCCGTTTCCATGAAGAAGGTTAAGATAACGGGCTTTAAGGGTTCGCTGCCCTATGCGCAGGGAGCGGCAGTTACGCAGAATGTAAAGCTTACATACGGATCAGGCAAGGCGGCTTATACTCTGGTTGAGAATACGGATTACACGGTCAGCTATGAGAATAATCACAATCTCGGAACCGCTACGGTCACCTTCGAGGGAATTAAGGATGCGGGCGGTAACTATACAGGCAGCTTCACGGACAGTGTTGCTAAGACATTTAAGATAGTAGGTAAATATACACTGACGGAGGGAGATGGTGGCAACTGCACCGTAACCCTTGATGCTGATACATGGTCTTATGCGAATGCGCCGATAAAGCCGTCGGTGACCGTTAAGGCAAGTATAGTAAACAACACCGGAGTGGCCGTGGAAAAGATGCTTACCCTTGGTAAGGATTACACCGTAAGCTATAAGAACAACAAGGCTGTAGCTGCCGCGGATGCAAAAAATCCTAAGAACGGTAAGGACATCGCGCCGCAGGTCATCATAAAGGGCAAGGGCAATTACGTGTTTGCCGATACCACTGATATGAAGAAGGGTGTAGTCAAGAGGTTTGCGATAACAAAATGTGACTTGTCAACGCTTGTGCTTACCGTAAATGATGTGGCTTATAACAAGACGGCAGGTAAATATAAGAACACTAAGATAAACTTTTTTGACCATACATATAAGGACATGAAGCTTAAGGCTGACAAGGACTATACCGTGGCGTTTAAGACATCGGATGGCAGCGAATCACCTGCAGCAGGCCGGACTGTCACGGTGACCATAACCGCGGCTAAGGACAGTAACGGGAATTACGCGGGTAACTACGAGGGAAGCGTTACGGCGACCTACCGAATTGTTGATAAAAAGACAAATACTGATATTTCAAAGGCCGGAGCGCTTGTTAATCCCGGAGCCGGTAAGAAGAGCCGGCCGTGTGCCTATACCGGAGATGAGATAAGGCCGGGAGAAGACGGCCAGCCGGCACTTAAGCTGACCGCAGGCAGCGGTAAGAACTTAAGGGAGCTTATAAAGGGTGAAGACTACGAGATACTGGGATATTACAACAACATAAATTCCGGTAACAACGCCGTGATCCTGATACGCGGAACAGGCAGCTTCTATGGCATCCGCGCCGTCAAGTTCAAGATAAAGTGAGTCAGGGGACGTATCAACTGACTCAAAATAAGAAGGCGAAACATTGATAAGCCCCGTGATCCGTGCTATCTTAAGGTATAGGTCACGGGGTTGTTTTTGGCTGTGACCGTTAAGATAAAACCTTATTTGGCAGAGTATTATTATTAGGTATTATTATGAAACACATTGGTGCCTGTCACGTTTAACAATAGAAAAACAGAAAAATTAAGGAGACAGAGAACCGTCCC
>DPZM01000166.1 GCA_003535955.1 Lachnospiraceae bacterium
ACTGGGTAGGCATTGCGACTGCAACTTTCTTGCCTGCGCCCGATGCCTCTGCTGCGGGTGCTGCTGCATCCGATCCTGCATCTGCTGCAGGTTCTGCTGCATCTGCTGCGGGTGCTGCCGCATCTGCTGCGGGTGCTGCTGCCTGACCGCATCCTGCAAGTAAAGATGCAACTACTGCTGCGCTCATGATGACACTGAGTAATTTCTTTTTCATATTTTTTCCTCCTTTTTAAACCGGTGACATATGTCACACACTCTTCAGCTACCACTATATCAGGGAGGTATCATTATAAAAATAAAAATTTCTTCACAGAAGATTAATATTTCTTCATAATTTATTCACAAACAAAAAGAAGGCATCATGACCTGCCTTCCTCCTTAAGTATCTTTTTTATCTTACCCTTCAGCCTTGACAGGGCATTGTCAGTGGATTTCTCATCCTTACCCAGGACCCTGGCTATCTGAACGTATGACATCCCAGTAACATACAGATCAAGCACCTGCTTCTCAAACGAACTTAAGCTCTCTTCTATCTTCTGTTCAAGGCCTTCCACATTTTCCCTGTCGATGATCATCTCTTCGGGACTTAATGAACCGGACGAGGAAAGTGAATCAATAAGGTATTTATCATCATCCAGTTCATCGTCCGACACATTCCCGTAAAGGGAGATATAATTATTAAGAGGGATGTGCTTTTGCCGTCTCGATGCCTGTACGGCCGTATATATCTGTCTGGAGATACACAGTTCCGCAAAGGTATAGAAACTGGCATCACGGCCTGCGTCATAATCACGGACTGCCTTGAAGAGGCCGATCATGCCCTCCTGGATAAGGTCATCATTATCCGCACCGAGAATAAACATGGACCTTGCCTTACTCCTGACAAGGTCTTTATATTTCTCCATAAGATAGTCAGCAACCTCGCCGTCACCGTCACGGGATCTCATGATCAGTTCAATATCTGACAGTCCTTCATATTTATCGGAATTCATGGGCTATTCTCCGGCCATTCTCTGCCTTACGATCTCATAAGCGAGGACACCTGCGGCAACCGATGCGTTAAGAGAATCTATATCCCCCTTCATCGGGATGGATGCCACGTAATCGCATTTCTCCTTAACAAGCCTTGATACGCCCTCACCTTCAGCGCCTATAACAAGACCGATAGGACCTGTCAGATTCTGTTTATACATGACTTCTCCGCCCATATCCGCACATACGAACCAAAGGCCCTCCTTCTTAAGGTCTTCTATGGTCTTACTCATATTGGTCACCTTGGCCACCGGCGTATAATTAAGGGCCCCCGCAGAGGTACGTGCGACTGTAGCCGTAAGGCCGACTGCACGGTTCTTGGGAATTATGACCCCATGGGCTCCGCACAGATTGGCCGTCCTTATTATTGCTCCGAGATTATGGGGATCAACAATATTATCAAGAAGAAAAATGAAGGGATCCTCGCCCTTCTCTCTTGCCTTATCCAGAATATCACTGACATCCGCATACTCATAAGCGGCTGACCGGGCTATGACGCCCTGATGATGTCCGGTACTGCTAAGCTGATCCAGCCTTTCCTTATCGACAAACTTTATGATCGCATCAGTCTTTCTTGCTTCACGTTTGATGGTTGATACGGGACCGTCCTGACAGCCGTCCAGGATATAGAGCCTGTCTATAGGCCTGCCCGACCGCAGGGCTTCCAGAACAGCATTTCTTCCTTCTATATATATTTCTTCATATAACATGGCCTTCTCCGCTAAATAAGTTTACATAATATGTCATTTGGGAAACATCTTATTCATCCGTCAGTTCCATACCTGTCTTTATAAGCTCAACAATCCTCGAGGTCCTGTTTTTAAGATACAGGTATCCGATAAGCGCCTCAAGACCCGTCGCCTTCCTGTAATCGCCCACAGAAGCATTCTTCGCGGTAGTGGGTGACTTGGCGTTACGCCCCCTCTTATATATGGCCAGTTCCTCATCGCTTAAGATGCCTTTTTCAATAAACCACTTCACCATCTGCGCCTGGGACTGAGCCCTTACGATCCTGCTTGTCTTACGATGAAGTATATTTGCAGACCGGTTGGCCCGCTCAACCACGACTGTCTTTACGACAAGATCAAACACACTATCACCGATAAAGGCAAGTGTCAGTGGCGAATAGCCGTTAGCATCTATATCCGCAAGACCAAACTTATCCTTTATGTTTTCAAGAATGCTTACATCCATCCTAAGCCCTGCTCCAGGTAACTCCCTCACGGGTATCCTTTATGATTATTCCCTTGGCTGCCAACTCATCCCTTATTGCATCGGCTGTCGCAAAGTCTTTATCCTTCTTGGCCTGTGCACGCTGAGCTATCTTCTCTTCAATGTATGCTGAGAGCTCATCATCCACTTCTTCCTTTTTATCTTCCTTAAGAAGGTTAAGTGAGAGCACGGTGTCATAGTCCCCTATTATCTTAAGCTTGGTTGCTCCGTTTAAGTCCGACTTAAGGACATCATACAGAAGTGTTAATCCCATTGCCGTGTTGCAGTCATTGCCTACAGCATCCGCGAATTTATCATGCCATTCCTTAACTGTAGCCTCATCCGCCTGTCCATCCGCTTTTACGGACAGTATCCTGTTCTTAAGCTTCTTATAGGTTGCCGTCGTCTGGTCAAGCGTATCATACGAGAAGGTCAGCGGTTTGCGGTAATGAGACTGCAGGGCAAACATCCTGTATACTATCGGGTCATATCCCTTACTCTCCAGCAGCGAGACTGTAAGGAATTCGCCCTTGCTCTTGCTCATCTTACCGGTCTCATCATTCAAATGATGGACATGAAACCAGTAATTGCACCACTTATGTCCAAGGTATGATTCCGACTGTGCTATCTCGTTGGTATGGTGAGGAAACATATTGTCAACTCCGCCGCAGTGAATATCCATCCTGTTTCCAAGGTGTTTCATGCCGATGCATGAGCATTCAATGTGCCATCCGGGATAACCCACACCCCAGGGGCTCTCCCACTTAAGGGCCTGGTCTTCAAATTTACTCTTGGTAAACCATAATACAAAATCATTCTTATTCCGCTTATTGATATCCTCACTTACATCATCACGGACTCCCACCATCAGTTCTTCTTCGTTCTGGTTACCGAAAACGTAATACTCCTTAAGCCTTGATGTGTCGAAGTAAACATTCTCACCTGCCTTATAGGCATAGCCCTTCTCAAGGAGTCCCTCGATCATATTTATGAATTCCGGAATGCAATTTGTTGCAGGTTCCACAACATCCGGCGTCTTTATATTCAGCTTGGCACAGTCGGAAAAGAAAGCATCCGTGTAAAACTGCGCTATCTCCATAACCGACTTATGCTCTCTTTTAGCACCCTTAAGCATTTTATCCTCACCGGTATCGGCATCGGATGCAAGATGTCCCACATCGGTAATGTTCATTACCCGCTTAACGTCAAAACCCGAAAACCTCAGTATCTTCTCAAGCACGTCCTCACATATATAACTCCGAAGATTGCCTATATGGGCATAATGGTAAACTGTGGGACCGCAGGTATACATGGATACCTTCCCCGGTTCGTTTGGCACGAATTCCTCAATGTTTCTGGTAAGCGAGTTGTAAATCTTCATAACGATCTCCTCAATAAATGTGTTCTTATTGTTTGTCTTTTGCCTTCTTGAGCTCCCTAAGCTCCCTTTCCATATCAAGCAGCCTGTTAGTAAGTTCCGAATTGGCATGCTGGAGGTTCTGTATATCCTCCTTTATCGGGTCCGGAAGATGTACCTGATCCATGCTCTCCCTGGGAATAACTTCATTCTCCCTCTTCACAATACGTCCAGGAACACCTACCACGGTACAATTCGGCGGAACCTCCTCAAGAACGACCGACCCGGCTCCTATCTTGGAACCGGCCCCTATTGTAAAGGAACCCAAAACCTTGGCTCCGGCAGATATCATGACATTGTCCTCAATAGTCGGATGCCTCTTTCCGGTTTCCTTACCTGTACCTCCGAGAGTCACCCCCTGGTATAGGGTAACGTTATTTCCGATTATAGTTGTTTCTCCTATGATCACTCCGCTCCCATGATCGATAAAGAATCCGCTCCCTATCTGTGCTCCGGGATGGATCTCAATGCCTGTTTTTCTCACGGCCCGCTGTGAAATAAACCTTGCAAGAAAATAATGCTTCTTAAGGTAGAGCTTATGTGCCAGCCTGTAATGAAGCATTACCCTGAAGCTTGGATAGAGGAACACCTCCATTGGCGAGTGTATAGCCGGATCCCTCTCCCTGATTATCTGAATTTCATCCTTTATATTCTTAATAAATCCCATACTTATTCTTTCCTCAAGGGACATCCGCCACATCCGCCGCAAGATCCCGGCCCCACGCTGTAGCTTTCAAGTTCCTTAACCGAACTTATCATACATATGGCCTGAGCCGAGATACCGTCTCCTGCACCGGTAAATCCCAAGCCCTCCTCGGTTGTTGCCTTGACATTGACCTGGTCCTTTTCGATGCCGAGCGTATCCGCTATAATGGTCCGCATATCATCTATATATGGTTTCATCTTAGGTCTTTGGGCTATTATTGTGGCATCTATATTTTCTATGATATATTGACTTGAATACAGAAGGTTTCCTACCTCATTAAGCAGCTTCACGGAATCGGCTCCCCGGTAGGCTTCATCAGTATCCGGAAAGTGACTTCCGATATCTCCGAGAGCTGCCGCCCCCAACAGGGCATCCATGATAGCATGCAATAGGACATCCGCATCCGAATGTCCTAACAGTCCCTTCTCATAGGGTATCCTGACTCCCCCTATTATAAGATCCCTGCCCACAACCAGCTTGTGGACATCATATCCCATTCCAACACGCATAAACAATGTCTCCGTAAGTATTATTCAGATAGTGCATCATCCGCAAGGAAGATGGTCATCTCACTGACCTTGCCTGCCTTGTCTAAGATAAAGAGCATATTGTACTTGCCCATCTCATACATAAGCTGCTTCCTGCCGCCGGAGATCATGGCTTCGATGCCCTCACCATAGGTGTTCTTTATTGTTTCTATACCCGTACCGATTCCGATCCCTTCCGCAGTCTTAAAATCACCGTCGGTAACATCTATCTGGGAAACAACAAATTCGCCGACCGCTTTGGGATCGATGTCACTGTAGTATACATCATATCCGTCAAATTCCTGCATATAGGTCTTGATCTTATCGCCCTCGTCGGAGACAAGCTCCAGTGCCTTATCTATATTCTTGCCCTTAAGTCCTCCCACGGCATCAAGCGCAGCTCCGAGGGTTATATCACCACCGGCGCCTGGTATGCTCATAACCGCCCTGAAGTCGGAATTAAGTATCTGGTTATAAAGTCCGAAAATGACCGATCCGTTCCAGTCGACATTCTCAAGGTTATCGCTCCAATAGTTCACATATACCCTTACTTTATCATCGCTGTCCTTAGAAAGCACGGACAAGGCAAAAGGAGAATCCGCATCTTCTTCCTTCATCATTACAACATACAGGTTATTGTAGTAAAAGCCCCCCTTGCAGATAAGCTTCTCACAATCCTTAACTTCATCAATATATACATACTCCTTATCGGAATAGGTCTTATATTCAAGTGGCCTTGTAAGTGCATCGGAATCAATACCGAGTGCAGCCTCAAGGGCAGAGTCAACATCCTTCCTTAATATCTTGCCCTCGGCTTCCTCCTTCTCGGATGATTTAACCTTCTTGATAATGCCTGAATCTCTTGATAATGCCTCATAGGCATTACAATCTTCCGGTTTCTCATAGGTGCTTAAAAGGAATCCGTTTATACTCTCATCCTTAAAGTATTCCGTGAAAAAGTCCTCTTCCTCTTCGCTCAAAATGTTATAAGATGAATTCTTATCAACATTCTGTTCTATGTAAGCCATAAGTACGTTCTGGCCTGCCCTTATGGCATTCTCAACTTCTTCATTGGTGATCGGAGGTTTGATCCAGGGATTATCGGGAATTGCGTCATTCTTATACCACTCCATAAAATCATTGGTAGAGTTAACACCCTGCTGCATGGATTCCGTTATCATACTGACGTTTTTCTCGATCTCTCCAAATGACTCCGTCACCTGCTCCATTGTTTTCGATGCATCCGCGATAGATTTCGATACTTGCTCAAAAGCCGCAGGATCAAAGCCTGTTCCATCGCACGCACATAACCCCGAACATATAAGCACTGCCGACAAACACAAAAAAAGCTTCTTCATATCCGTCCCTCCGTAGATTTGTTACCTACACTAACACTTCTCGTAAAATCTATTATAACCTCTAATCAGGATAAATAAAAGTTTAAATTAAATATTTTCCTTGACAATGAATAGCTTAGGTTAGTATAATAGCAAAGCGGGCTGAAAAGCCCATAATGGCGAGATGGCTCAACTGGCTAGAGCGTCCGGTTCATACCCGGGAGGTTGAGAGTTCAAGTCTCTCTCTCGCTACTTAAAAACCCCATGCCTTATGGCATGGGGTTATTTTTGTTATTTAGCATAATCGGTAACGCGACTCTCACGAATAACGTTAACCTTGATCTGACCCGGATATTCCATTTCCTCTTCTATCTTCTTGGAAATGTCTCTTGCGAGTAATACCATATCTGCGTCATTTACCTGCTCAGGAACTACCATGATCCGGACTTCACGTCCTGCCTGAATAGCAAAAGATTTATCAACTCCCTTAAAGGAATTCGTAATATCTTCAAGTTGTTTTAATCTGTTAGTGTATGTCTCTAATGTTTCCCTTCTTGCTCCCGGACGGGCTGCCGAAATAGTATCGGCTGCCTGAACCAGTACTGCAACAAGTGACTGCGGTTCAACATCGCCGTGATGAGCCTCTACCGCATTGATGATCGTTGCCGACTCCTTATACTTCCTGCACAGGTCAACACCCAGCTGGATGTGTGAACCTTCCATCTCATGATCGACTGCCTTACCTATATCATGGAGCAGACCTGCCCTCTTGGCAAGGCGTACATCTATGCCGATCTCCGAAGCCAACAGGCCGCAGAGAAGGGATACTTCAATTGAATGCTTAAGTACATTCTGACCATAAGATGTTCTGAAGCGGAGCCTTCCGAGCAGCTTTATAAGCTCGGGATGTATCCCGTGAACGCCGACTTCAAGTGTAGCCGACTCACCTTCCTCGCGGATCATGGTCTCGACCTCCTTCTGAGCCTTCTCAACCATCTCCTCGATTCTTGCGGGATGTATACGTCCGTCAACAATGAGCTTCTCAAGTGCGATGCGGGCAACTTCACGCCTTATCGGATCGAAGCCGGACAAAACAACGGCTTCAGGTGTATCGTCTATGATAAGGTCAACACCTGTCATCGTCTCAAGGGTTCTTATATTTCTTCCCTCACGACCGATGATCCTTCCCTTCATTTCATCATTAGGCAGGGGAACAACGGATATTGTTGTCTCCGCAACATGGTCTGCAGCACATCTCTGTATTGCGCCGACCACATATTCCTTAGCCTTCTTGTCTGCCTCTTCCCTGGCCCGGCTTTCAAGTTCCTTGACCATGACGGCAGTTTCGTGTTTTACATCATCTTCAACAGTTTTTAACAGATATTCTTTTGCTTGTTCAGAGGTTAATCCGGATATTCTCTCCAGTTCCTGTACACGTTGTTCATTAAGCTTACTTACCTGCTCTTTTTGCTTTGCCAGTTCTTCTTCCTTCTTCGCGAAGCTGGCTTCACGCTTCTCAATTGCATCGGTCTTCTTGTCGAGATTCTCTTCCTTCTGCTGCACACGACGCTCCAAACGCTGTAATTCTGCCCGTCTTTCCTTGGTTTCCTTCTCAATGTCATTCTTGGCACGGATGGATTCTTCCTTAACCTCGAGCAGCCCTTCGCGTTTCTTCGCCTCAGCAGTTTTAAGAGCCTCATCGATAATCTCTCTGGCCTTCTGCTCAGCGTTGCCAATCTTCTCCTCATCGGTCTTCCTCTTATTTTCGTAACCCATTCTGTAGGAAACGAAACAGCCGGCCGCCAGAAGAACTAATGCAATAGCAATAATGATTACATATTGCACAGGGCACCTCCTTATAAAGTTTTCATTGTACGATTTATATAGAATACAACGATTCTACTTTAAAAAACTACAACAAATAAATATTATACTTTTTAGGATGTTATGTCAAGTAATTCTTCATCAAGGATCCGGTTTACCCTGTCTGTTTTAAAGCCCTTGTTGAACATATAAGCAAGCATTTTCTGTCGGGCAGTATGATCCAATGAGGATAGATCACGGCATTTCTTATGGATAAGATGTCTGATCAGTTCATCCTCGGCATCATCGTCGGCATATTCTTCCATAAGGGCCAGGGCTATAAAATCGGAAGAAACTCCTTTCTCAAGAAGCTTGCGTTCCGTCTCTCTCCTGCTCCTCACTCCGACCGAGCACCTCGCATAGTTAACGGCATAACGAAGGTCATCCACATATCCGAAAGACTTAACATACTCAAGTGCCTGATCAACTGCCTCCTGCTCAAATCCCGCATGTGCAAGCTTGTCCCTGAGCCCGCGCTCGGTATAGTCCCTCGCCGTCAAAAGGCGCATCGCCTTAAGCCTTGCCTCCCTGCTGTTCCTGTCATCCACGCTTCTTATTCCTCCGAAGGTGTCGTATCACCTTCATCCGAACCGGTCAGTCCGTAGTGTTCACGCACCTTCTGTTCGATCTCGCCAAGGAGCTCGGGATTCTGTTCAAGATACTGCTTGGTGTTCTCCCTGCCCTGGCCGATCTTCTGTCCGTTATACGCATACCATGCGCCGGACTTGTTTATAACATCAATATTGGCGGCAAGGTCAACAATATCGCCCACCATGGATATTCCCTTACCGAACATAATGTCAAATTCGGCCTCCTTGAAGGGAGGTGCGATCTTATTCTTCACAACCTTTACACGGGTCCTGTTGCCTATAACCTCTCCGCCCTGTTTAAGTGACTCAATCCTTCTTACATCAAGACGGACAGAAGAATAAAACTTAAGCGCACGTCCGCCTGTTGTTGTTTCGGGATTTCCGAACATGACTCCAACCTTCTCGCGAAGCTGGTTGATGAAAATGACCGTACAATTAGACTTCGAGATAACAGCTGTCAGCTTACGAAGGGCCTGTGACATAAGGCGGGCCTGAAGTCCCACATGCGAATCACCCATATCACCGTCAATCTCAGCCTTGGGTACAAGGGCTGCAACCGAATCCACTACGATTATATCTACCGCTCCGGAACGGACCATGGTTTCGGTTATCTCAAGGGCCTGCTCACCGTTATCCGGCTGGGAAATATACAGATTATCTATATCAACTCCTATATTCTTCGCATATACCGGATCAAGGGCATGCTCCGCATCAATAAAGCCTGCAATACCTCCCCTCTTCTGTACCTGGGCTATCATATGAAGTGTTACTGTTGTCTTACCGGATGACTCGGGACCATAGATCTCCACGATCCTGCCCTTGGGAATACCGCCAAGGCCCAGTGCAATGTCAAGGCTCAGGGAACCCGTAGGGATCGTCTCGACATTCATGTGATTGGATGTATCGCCAAGCTTCATTACCGATCCCTTGCCATACTCCTTCTCTATTTTCTGTAATGCAACTTCCAATGCCTTTAATTTCTCTTCTCTTTCCATTTCGTCTCCTTTACACTCCCGCCGTTAATCGAACGTGTTTTTTGAACATTCGTTCGTTCTAATGGGTAATATAAAACATTCGTTCGAAAATGTCAAGCGGTTTTCAGTTATTTTGGTGATTTTGATATTTTTTGAAATCAGTCGTTGCTCCGACCGATCTTAACGTCATAAATTATACAATAATCAATATGAACATATGGGAAATATATGGGACCCGAAGGCGAAAATCCGTTCGTCTTCAGGAGAAGTTCTTCTCACTGTAATATTCAAGCACGCACATCCGAAGAAGCGCCAGAGCAGCTGCGGTTGCCGCACATCTTATCCTTGTCCTGTCACCTTCGAAATTATATTTCTCAACCCTTGTCTTGCCGCACACGCTGCAGCCGACATATACAAGACCCACCGGCTTATCTTCACTTCCTCCGTCGGGGCCTGCTATTCCGGTTGTGGATACGGTAACGTCAGCCTTGCTTGTCTGGGCACAGCCCTTGGCCATTTCCTTGGCAGTCTGTTCACTTACGGCACCGTACTTTACAAGGGTTGACTTCTTGACATTAAGCCTTGTTCTTTTTGCCTTGTTTGAATAGGTGACGAAGCCCTCCTTAAAAATATCGGAGGCTCCCGGAATATCTATTATCGAAGAAGCAACCATGCCGCCTGTACAGGATTCACAGGTGGAAAGATACAGGTTGTTCGTCTTAAGAAGGTCCACCACTGACTGAGCCAGTGTTGTATCCTTATCAGTTGCATATATACTAAGTCCGAAACGGCTCTTGATCTCCTTTACAAGACGTTTGCCAAGCTTCCTGCCGGAATCATCACCCTCATCAACGGCCGTGAGGGTAATAAGAACCTCACCGGGGGTGGAGCTGAGTTCAATACGAGGATTTTTACTGCCAAGAAGGTCCTTTATGGAATTCCTGACATCCTTCTCCCTCATTCCGCATATCCTGAAATATTTCACAAATGATTCTTCTTTCTGTATCTCCACTGTATCCGGCTTATCCTTGGCCATCTTAATTCCTCCACTGAATGATAACTTAATGTTCGTCGTTTTTAAGAACTTCCCTGTTTTTGTAAAGATAGTCAACAAGCGATACCACTGTCAGTATAAGCGCTACCCATACAACAACCTGTGTCAGTATCGCATACAGGTCAAACTGCAGGTCACCTATCAGCATGCCTATCATGATCATCTGAAATACGGTTTTGAACTTGCCCCAGTAGCTTGCGGCAATTACGACACCGTTGTCCGATGCAACAAGCCTGAACCCGCTTATTATGAATTCACGGCTGATTATGACTATCACTATCCATGATGCAAGCATGCCCTTTCCGGTAAGGCAGACCAGGGCCGAGCAAACAAGCAGCTTATCGGCCAGCGGATCCATAAACTTACCGAAATTGGTAACGAGATTGTATTTTCTTGCTATCTTACCGTCGAGCAGATCGGTAAGGCTGGCTGTAATGAACAGGGTAAGGGCTATCCACTTACCATATCCTTCCGGGATATCGTTTAGCATAAAGAACACAAAGAACGGGACCATCAAAACCCTTAAAACTGTCAGCTTATTAGGCAGATTCATCACACAATTCTCCAATCAGATCATATTCGTTGGCGCCGGTAACCCGGACCTTTACGATATCACCGCTCATGAGCTCACGGTCTGAGTCAAAAAACAGCATTCCGTCAACTCCGGGCCCATCCATGTAGGTCCTTGCCGCATAAACGTCTTCTTCCACAAGCCTTCCTTCAACTATCACGGACAGCTCTCTTCCGGTCATTGAAAGAGCCCTGTTAAAAGCTATCTCCTGTTGGAGCTCCATGACCTCATCCCGCCGTTTTTCCTTTATTTCATCATCTATCTGGTCATCCATTTCGGCTGCTTTTGTTCCTTCTTCGGCCGAATAGGTAAAAACGCCAAGCCTGTCAAAGCGCTCTTCCCTCACAAAATCCAACAGCATTTCATGGTCTTTCTCATCTTCACCGGGAAACCCGCTGATAAGGGTAGTCCGGATAGCAATATCCGGGATCATTTCCCTAAGCCTTC
>DPZM01000010.1:0-615 GCA_003535955.1 Lachnospiraceae bacterium
TGAAGGAACCGGGAACAGAAATATATCGTTAGGTGAAGATAATACCGTCACCCAGACTTTTGATAAGGATGCCGAGGATGCCATTGCTCCACTCGTATATAAGAAGGAAGGAATGGCGGCAAGAGGCGATAAGGCTTGGTATCTTATATATATGGAGCCTTTTTATGTTCCCGGTGATTATGGATATAGTGGTTCCAGGGAAGTAAAGAAATACTTCTCCGCCACAGCCAAGGTAACCGACAAGGATTATGACAAGGGAAGCAAGTCCCTTAAGGATTATGCCGACAGCGATGGCAAGATCCGCCTGTATCCCAACTGGCAGGAACCTGTACCTGTATCCTTTGATCAGGTTAGCCTTAAGGAGGCAGTCAATCCAAACAGCGATATTAAGGATTACGTTACATATGAAACACTTGTACTTGCCCCCCTTGATCCCGTCATGGGTTATAACTTCAAGACCTGGCAATATCAGTTTGAAGGTGAAAGGATAAAGGAAGCTGAGGAGGGCAAGGATGAGCTCGAGGGTAAGTTCCTTATAAAGACGGAAGGTCATAAAAAGCTCCTTACCATTTATGCCGTATGGGAGCCTGCCCGTTACAGGATAAGCTACGTGGG
>DPZM01000010.1:676-5130 GCA_003535955.1 Lachnospiraceae bacterium
ATTAAGGTTCGCCCCGTAAGCGTTAATGAAGCAGGTGCGGATACCGCAAATGATACCATTAATATTGACGGAACTCAGATGGAAGTTGTTTCGGTGGATAATGAGGGACCGGCTATAAACAGTGATGCCCTGCCTGACTTCTACACATATGACACTACCACGGTTCTGCCAACGGCAGCGGAAATAAACGAAGGTAAGATAGATAAGGACTTTTCCGAATACAACCGTTTCCTGTGCTGGTCGAACAGCCGGAAGTTTTTGTATAACCATATCATAACAGCACTGGGAAGGGAGGGCCAGGTCAAGTACGGAGATGTGACCCTGTATGCGGTTTATACATCCAGATATCCCGTACCGGAGCTGTCCGCTAACAATGTTGCTGCGGATAAGGAATTCAAGGCTATACAAAACACGAAATTGGACCTTCTTGACAGGGATTCCTACGCAGTGATAAGCCTTGTGGGAACCGGGGTCAGCGCCGACCCCAAAACCGTTCAGTTGGAAGGTGAGGGTACCAAGTACTTCGAGCTGTGTGAGGTAGATTCAAGAAAGGCAATACTGGGCCATGGATATGCCGCAATAGGGATAAAGCTTAAGGAAGAAGTCGACGGAAAGACGGTGGATGCTTCCGTCGTTTCGGAGATAGTCAAAAACAAAGACCTGCAGAAAATAAATATTAAGGTGCAGGGAATTGACCATAAGACGGATGAGAAGGGGCAGCCTGTATATTGCGTGATCCCTGTCAAATTAGATATGACATACAAGATCCCCAAATATAAGCTGACTGCAGCGTCGGGAACGATGTATACCGGTCATGTGAAGGCAGGCGATAGTACACGGCTTATCGTTAGTGAGAAGAACGGCGGCCTTATGCTTGATACATACGGCGGGGATTGGGTAGCTGACTACGCTGATAAGGACAAAAGTACCTACAAAACGGTTGATCCTTCGGATGTAAGTGTGAGCGTTGAAGGAAATGACTTTATCGTAGAAGCAAAAAGTCCGCATAAATCCGGATGCATCCGCCTTCGCAACACAAGCTGGGTCGAGGGTGCCTACACCTACTGTCCATATAAGATAAGCGAAAATAAAAAAGATCCAAGCCTTATCTTCATGGGAAATAAGATCGAACTGAATACGGAAGGCAATAATGAAACTTCGACAGTCAGGGCTTTATTCAAGGGCGGAATGTGTTTGGATCCATCCAGGCTTGGCTACGATCCTGTAAAGAGCAGCCTTGCCGAAGGCCTTAAGGTTACCGTGGATAAGGTTAACGGAACCATATCGGTTACAAGAAAGGGTCAGGTCAAGAAGGGCAGTTATAAGGTTTATGTGACATATGACGGGTTAAAGAAGGGTGTAAACCTGTCAGTCAAGGTTTCGGATACCAAGCCTGAGAAGGCGGTTAAGCTTAGGGCCACAGGGGCCATAGACAGTTTCGCCGGCGGAAGCATGTATTTAACACCCAGGGTTACAGGCTATGCCGGAACGATCGAGGATGTATATGTTGTTGAGTCCGATGGGGATAAATCAGGATTTGATGCTATATGGCTCGGACAGGTCATTGAGCTTGCGACCAATGATGATTATGTTCCGTTCAGCAACAGGGCAAGCCTGAGCCTTAAGGTTAAGTTATCGACAGGCGTGGAACTTCCCGCTGTATGTAAGCTTATATATCAGAAGGGCAAGATCAAGGTCAATGCTTATACTGCCGACCTGAATGTTAAGACGGTCAGCGGTGCGGCTGTAGAAACGAGCGTGAGCACGCCTGTGATAGTCACTTACAATTACACTCATTACGCAACTCCGTTAATGAAAACAGGTAAGATATACACCGTAGACCTGACAAGGGAAGAAGGCAGTAAGCTTGTGGATGTTGAGTGTAAGGCCGATTCATCGGGTCTTGCATCGGTTAAGTACGAAAGCGGAGTGCTGACGGTAACCAATAAAGCCGGCATAGACCTTTCCAAGCCTAAGACACTGAAGCAGCAGGTCAAGGTGAAATGGAAATCCGATAAACAAAACGCGAGCGCGAATTGCGAGGTGAATATATCCGAAGCTAAATAATGAGGAAGTGAAAGCAAGTGGGTCAGGAAATACGTTTCCTGACTCATTTTTTTATTTTTACCCCATTTTTTCGAAAGCCTCCTACGTATATATATGTAAAGAGATTTTTAAACTGTAAACATATAGTTTGATAGGAGGTTGAAGATGAAGAAGCGAAGTATAAGACGATTAATGATGAAGCTGCTGGCATCAGCCATGGCGATAACTCTGTCGGTAAGTTATCCCCCGGCTGTTTATGGCGCGGATATGGATGTAGAGGCTGTCTTTTCGCTGATATCGGAAGATGATGATGCGGAAGTTATCTCGAATGATACCGAAGCAGCCGCAGATGGCGAAACGGCATCGTTAATCGCAAACGAGGATTACAGCGAGGATAGTCTGCTCGAGGGCGACAGTACGACAGATACGGATTCACTTATAGAAAATGACACGGCAGCAGGCGTCACTAAGATAACCGTATCCGAAAACGGTGTCTACGATCTTTCGGGTTCTAAGGAGAATACCTGTATCAGTATTGACAAGGGCTTGACGGATGTAACTCTTAATCTTGATTCAATTACCATAGATGATTCTGCCCTTTGTGAGAAAGCGGGAGGCGACACTCCGGTTATTTCGATAGGCAAGAATTCATGTGTAACGATCAATTTAACGGGAACAAACAGCATAACGGGCAGCAGCACCTTCGCGGAAGAACCGGCGCCCATAATCAAGGCAGCATCCGCAACCCTGACCTTCAAGGGAGACGGCACGCTCAATATAACAGATGCCATGCCTTCGGATACCGAATACACTCATGATGGCGTAAGCGTTGATCCCGTGGACGCTATCTCGGCCAAGAGCGGAACCATCAACTTCGCATCAGGCACTGTCAACATCCAAAAGGCAGGCGGCAGCGGCGTTAAGGCCAAAGGCGGTACGATAAACTTGACAGGCGGGACCCTTAAATGCTCCAATATCGGTGATGATGCGATCAAGGCCAAGGATGGTGCGGTCAACATCTCGGGCGGTCTTGTGGACCTTACGAAAGAGATATACGGCGATGGCATCCAGGCCGAGAATGTTAACATTTCGGCAGGTACGGTCAACATTACGACTGTGTACAACAACGCGGCCGTGGGCTATTACACAAGCGGAAGATCTTCGACAACCTTTAACACCCTGAGCGAGGGAAGGAGCGGTAACAGCGAAACCAAGACCGAAGTCATAAACATTAACACCGGCGACCACTCCGGTATCAAGGCAGGTACCAAGTCATCAACCAGGATATATCCTTCTGCTACGGATGATCATAAGGCTGTCGAAACCTGCGAAGCTTCGGGCGGTCTTACGATTACCGGCGGCACCATAAACATCGATACCACCGGTGCGGGCCTTAAGGCCAACTCAATATCCACTTCCGGCTATACCGCATGCGCGACCGGAACCTATATCATAGGATCGCCGGACGATGCCATTAAGTCGAACAATTCACTGACTATAAGCGGTGGTACCATAAACATCAGCGCATCCGATGATGGCATAAGCAGCGCAGGAAACCTTACGGTAACGGGAAATGCAAGTATCAACATTGATACCTGTTACGAAGGCATGGAAGGATCCGAAATAATAATAGGAAAGCAGGGAGAATCATCCGGTCCCGAGATCACCATAAACTCAAGGGATGACGGAATCAACGCAGGATGCAAGACAAACCTTACCTATACATATACATATGATGATAACGAGGACTGTTACTATACCAAGACTTCAGTCAAGGGATCAGGCAATTCCTGCACCGTATACAGCGGTACCGTCATGATCGGGATAGACAGTGCATCAAGCAGGTCCGTAAGCTTGAGGGATGGAACCGCATCATCAACTAAGACGATAAGCTACAAAGCAAGCGGTGACGGAATAGACTGCAACGGAACACTTAACCTTGATGGCGGAACCACTTATGTATTCGGGCAGGTTTCCGGTGATAATTCACCTTTGGATACGGATAACGGATTCACACTGGGGAGCAACGCGACACTTTTGGGAACAGGCGTAGACGGCATGAATGAGAGCAAGCCCGGGTATGGGACCGGCGTTTATGTTGTATACGGTTCAACGGGCATGCGCGGCGGCCCCGGCCAGGGAGGAAATCCCGGTTGGGGCAGCATGCCGGGCGGTATGGAAGGCGCATCATATGCAGCAGGTTCAACCTTCAGCGTAACAAACGGAACAGCAACAGTATTTGAATACACCCTTCCTTATTCGGGTTCCTTCCTTATATATTCATCACCTTCGCTTACGAGCGGAAGCACTTATACAATGAACATCGGCTCAACATCGACAACTGTTACGGCCACCACGCCTTCGCAGACAACCGGCCCAACACAGCCTACGGATCCAACACAGCCTAC
>DPZM01000010.1:5258-5547 GCA_003535955.1 Lachnospiraceae bacterium
CAGCCGACAGACCCGACACAGCCAACCGATCCTACACAACCTACGGATCCGACAACCGTAGAATCAGGCAAGGACAGTACCGTCAATCTTAAGGATAACGGAATAAAGACCGTGGATGGCGTAACGATACATAACTATTCGGGAGAAATGGTCAAGGGCCAGAAATTCACCTTCGGTGCAGGAGCATGGACCACGAGTGACAGCAGCATTCTTAACGTAAACAGGAAAACAGGCCTTGCAACTGCTAAGAAGTCAGGATCTGCGGTACTTACCAATACGATAAGCGATA
>DPZM01000172.1 GCA_003535955.1 Lachnospiraceae bacterium
ATAGCACGACCCATGGCAACACGCTGCCTCTGACCACCTGACAGAGCCTTGGGCTTACGCTCAAGAAGTGCTGTAAGATCAAGGATCTTGGCTGCTTCCTTAACCATCTTATCTATCTCATCTTTCGGAACCTTCCTTAACTTAAGGCCGAAAGCCATGTTATCGTAAACTGTCATATGAGGATACAGAGCATAGTTCTGGAATACCATTGCGATATCCCTGTCCTTGGGCTCTACATCGTTAACAACCTTGTCACCGATCTTAAGCTCACCGGATGAAATCTCTTCAAGGCCAGCGATCATACGAAGTGTGGTAGATTTACCGCATCCTGAAGGACCGACGAAAATAATAAACTCCTGATCTTCGATCTCAAGGTTAAAATCCTTAACTGCCTGAAAGCCGTTGGGATAAACCTTACAAATGTTCTTAAGTGATAAACTTGCCATTTAAATAACCCTCCTAAAAATTTACTGTGTGCCAATGCACTGTCTAATAGGAAGTATATCAGAGCATCCTTTCTTATGTAATGCAAGTTTTGCCCAAATATTTCGCTTGTGCATATACATTCTGCCCAAAAAAAGAGGAAGCATGTTCCTGCCTCCTCTTAAATCCCTGCCAACACTCTTTATGTAAAGAAACTGAATTTCTCGTTTTCCTGCGATGCTGTTTTTGGCTTTTCTTCCGCCTTTGGTTCAGGTGACGCCTTTTCCCCCGGTTCTTTTTTTGCATCCTCTTTTACCTGAGACTTAGAACTTACTACTTGCTTTTTAACCACCTTTTTTACAACTTTTTTTACAGGTGGTTTTTCTTCCTTCTTATTCTCAAAAACATCCTTTTTATCTATATCTACAGGTACTTCTTCAGGTTTTGCTTTAACTGTCTGTTCTTTTACGGATCTTTCCGGTTCTGCTGCTACAGTTTTTATCTCTGCAGGTTTCTTTACAACTCTCTTAACGACTTTTTTTACGGTCTTTTGCTGAACTTTTACAGGTTTTGTTTCCTCTTCATTCTTTTCGATAAATACTTCCTTTATTGTCGGAAGTGGTTCTTTCTTCTTTATTTCCTCCTTAACCTCAGACTTTGATTTTGCTTCTTCCTTCACTGCTTCTTTTATTACAGAATTGGTTTCTTCTTTAACGTCAAGCTTTTCTACCGTTTTAACAACAGGGTTAACAACCTCTGAAGCTTTTTGATCTATTTGCGTCTTTTCCTCAGGTTTTATTTCCATTTTGACTGCTTCTTCAGCAACCTTTAACACTGGCTTTTCAGGTTCTATCTTGATATCCTTGGTATCCTTATAGAAAGCCATCTGGTTCTTACCCCGTTTCTTGGCAAGATAAAGAGCTTTGTCAGCTGATTTATAAAGGGTTTCAAACTCAGTACCATCATTAGGTATTTCAACTGCACCTATTGACGCAGTTGCCGAATATTTGGTATACTCTCCGACCTTAAAGTTCTTAAAGAAGGTTGCAACCCTCTCTGATTCTCTCTTAAGCGCCGCATCATCCTTAAGATCCTTTAGGAAGATTATAAACTCATCCCCTCCGGTCCTGCCTATTATATCGTTGATCCTGAACTCACTCTTTAGCTGATGTCCCAGTGTGCTCAGTACTTCATCACCAAAGGCATGTCCCATGGTATCGTTTATTTTCTTAAAATTATCTATATCAAGAACAAACATTATTGATTTCTTGTTCTTGCCTTCATTAGCCAGATATTCCTTGATCTTGGTTTCCGTGGCTACTTTATTGTAAAGGTCTGTCAGAAGATCTGTTTCTGCCTGTTCCCGAAGTTCCCTGTTGGATTTCCTGTAATTTGCGGCATTCATGATAGAGATAACCACAAGAATTGCCACAAATACAAGAATAAGGATTACGATCCTCCAAAACATCTGGGTTGTTGAAGCACTTTCTTTCTTTGCTGACTGGATTATCTGAGCCTCATCAACAACTATCATTATAAAAGTCTTATAATCACCTATAGGTTGATAAACCAGATACTTTGGAACACCCTCCCTGTTCGTTATAAGAAGCTTACCTTTATTCTGCTGTTCAAGGTTTTTAATAAATTCATTCTTCCTGGTCATTCCCGTATAGGTAGCACCTTCAAGATATTCGAAAAGATTGCTCCCTTCCTTAAATGACTTTGCATCTATACCGGCACTGTCAAGTATAATACCCGATGAACCAAGAAGCAGATATGTTGAAGTTTTGGCATTTGAGCTTAAAAAAAGTTCAAGATCGCTTATCTCCTTGGGAGAATACTTAAGTATTACCTTCCCTTCCGCATAGGAAGCAGATACATAGTGAACACAGTCTCCGCTTGAATTAACAAGATATTCATCCGTTGAATCAGGGTCATTACTCAGATCACCATCTGTCGCAGATGCAAGATCAGGAGCTTCCACTCCCTTGTTGTTCATAACCTTACCGTCATTTCGTAATACATATCCGGCATCAATATTAAGCTGGGTTACTGCCGATGTCAGAAGATCTACATTATCATCACAGAAATAGTCAAGGTCCGCAGAAACCCTTGTAGACAACATTCTTGCTATCTGGCTTATCATGTAAATTTCGGATGAATAATAATCAGCCATCTCACGAGCCTTGTTGCTGTACTCATCAAGCTTCTTGTTCTTCTCTTTTGTGAGAATATCCGACTTATATGTAATTAGAGTAAAGAGAATGATTATTACAAGAATAGCTGTAGGTATCAACCATTGCAGCATATTCTGACCATTCTTCTTTCGTGTACTCATACTTTAAGTCTCCATGCGGGTTTAAAGAATATTATTATGGCCTTGTTTCATCCGGATTTAATGCTTCCTCAGAAAAGTGCACCTCACTGTCATTGGTTTCCTCAATGTTCTCTGTGTCTTCATCCTTTTTCTCGGGTATGTATTTGTCAAATACTCTTACAAAAAGGAAAGAACATGCATATGCTGCAAGTGAAAACAACAGAAAAATCGATAACATAAGCATTATCGGAATATAAATAATAAGCAGAACAACAATTATCCCGACCGCTATGCATGCAAGAGTGACCGGAAAATGTCTGATACTCATTATAAAAGCATTTTTTATTGTATTTTTTACTGAATTATAGAATTTTGACAATACGGGAAAAACAAATGTTGCCGTGAAAATATAGAAAATAAAGACCACGATAAGAAGTACCTGCATTGCACTTGCAAGTGTACTGTTTTCTATACTTACACCAAACCTTCCGGTCATTATTGCATAGTCAAAAGCAAGCAGCCCTCCCGCAACAACAAGAATAAGCCAGATGACCGTAGCTTGCCCGAAATTCAGCTTAAAAGATTTAAAAAAACTTTTGGTAATGTATGATTCTTCATTTCTGACCATCTTAAGGGTAACATAGTACATGGCAGTTACCGATGCCCCGATGGTTATTACAGGAATGCAGCATATTATAAAAAGGATATTCAGCCACATAATATCCGCAACTCTGTTCATAAATTGCACAAAAGGGCTGTCTAAACTGAATATCTTTCCCATTTATGTAAATAACCTCTGTTTCTTTTTGATAGATCTTTCATGTTAAAAATGTAGACAAATCCTTTATAATTTTATCTTATAATTGTGTAAATTGCAAGACAATTACAGTTCCATCCTCATGGGTGTAAATCTTATTCCATCCTTCTCTACTTCTTTACTCACATCCATAAAACCAATTTTGTGGTAGAAGCCTACTGCATATGGGGAAGCATTAACGGTTACATGCGTTATCCCTTCTTTTCTTGCGTCTTTAAAAAAACTTTCCATGAGGGATGTCGCTATTCCCTGATGATGATGATCCCTGTCAACAAAGAGCAGTGAAACGTGATTTACATTCCTTACGCCAAGTATACCTACAATCCTTTCATCCATAAATGCACCTATGGCGATATATTCGCCATAGGTATGCATTTTTTTTAGAAGAGGATCTCTGATAAAATTCTTAAAATTGTAAACTCCTCTTAAGGAGTAATCCGGCGCCTCAAATATAAGAAAGGTATCCCAGGCAAGCCGCATGGCCTCATCCCATTCATGATTCTTTACGGGCCGGATCCCAAATCTGTCATTATCACCGATCATTTCTTAAACCTTGAGAACAGACCTCCGAAAAATTCCTTAACTGTATCACCGACTTCCTTGAAAAAGCCACCTACTGCATTCTTTACAAGCTTTCCAAGGCCTAAGTCTTCCAGATTCACATCATCGATATTGAAGGTTCCTGCATTGATCTTATCCTTATACTTGGCATAAATGTCATCAGCCTGCTCAGCAAGTACATTAAAGTCAATGCCCATCGCCTTTATCTTCATCATAAGGGCTACTGTCTTCTTTATATCTTCCTCGGAAAGCTGAACATCCAGATCAACCATACCCTTACGGATCGCAGCCTCTATCTCTTCTTCGGTCTCAAGATGGTTGGCTGCTATCTGGGCTTTTACATATGATATTATCTCTTCAGCCTTTGCATCATTACCTACAGCCTGCTTAAGCTCGCCTGTTGTTACCAGTTCGTTAAGTGCCGTATCAAGAGCTTTGTCGCTGACAGCAGTACCTGACATCCTTTCGTAAGCCTTAAGGGCTCCGATAAGGGCTGCCGTTCCCGAGATCGGTGAAGGTCCTACAACTATAATGTCTGCATTTTCAACTCCTGCAGTGATAAGCGCATTTCTGTACATGTTTTCCGTGCAGTAATTGATATTCCTGGTCGTTACCGTTACCCCATGCCCTGCTTCTGCCGGCCTTACAACAACCGATGAGAGTGACTTTGTTCCTATTACAGACGAAGCAATATAAGTATCCAAACGCTGATGCTCCTCGGCATTTGTTACATATACCACATCATAATTGGGAAGATCTGCTTCTGCTATACCCATCAATGCAAGTACTGTGCTTTTCTGAGCCTGTGTAAGGTCTGCTCCGAGTGCAAGATAGGTTTTGTTTGAAGTAACTGTTACAGCTGTATTGGACTGGACAGCGGTATCTGCCGTTGCCCCTGCCTCAGGCGTCGGTGTTGGTGTTGGTGTCGGTGTAGCTGTTGCCTCAGGCGTCGGTGTCGGTGTTACTGTTGCCTCAGGCAGAAGTTCGTTTTCAATAACGATTGTGCCTGTGGCACCTGCACTTACTGTCATTGACAGTATCATTGTCAAAATAAGCAGCATTGAAATTGTTTTCTTCATAATATCTCTCCCTTCTTTAAATACTCCCTTTTATTTATTAAGATCCGCTTCAGCAGATCTGCGCTCCTGAAGGCATGGCCTTTTCAGGAGTCATCAACGCAAGATTGCCATCCGCATCCTCCGCACATAAAAGCATTCCTTCAGATACGATCCCCGCAAGAGTTGCAGGTTTAAGATTTACGAGTACCATAACCGACTTTCCGATCATTTCCTCGGGCTTGTAATATGCTTTTATCCCCGATACGATCTGTTTTATCTCGCTCCCGATCTGCACCTTGCTGACAAGCAGCTTCTTGCTTTTCTTAACCTCTTCGCATTCAAGTATTTTTCCTACCTGAAACTGCATCTTTGCAAAATCATCATATGATATCTCCGGCTTTGCCTCGATATCGGTCAAAGGCTCTTCCTTATTATCTTCGGAACTTATTCCGTTTTCCTTCTCATATTCAGCCTTCTGAGCCTCCCTTATTTTCCCAACCTCCGTCATTATTTCATTCACATCAAGGCGGGCAAAGAGCATTTCAGGTTTTTCCGTTACTTTCGTTCCCTGAATTGTAAGACCGTAATCCGCAAGAAGATCGTAATCTCTTTCAGTTCCGTGAAGCTGCATAAGTATCTTGTCAGCTGTTTCCGGCATAAAAGGTTTTAAGAGATTGGCACCTATGCATATGGATTCAACAAGGTTATACATAACCTCCGACAGTCTGTCCTTCTTATCCTCGGACTTGGCAAGTACCCAAGGTTCGGTTTCGTCAATATATTTGTTACACCGCCTGAAAAGAGCAAATATCTCCGTAAGGGCATCGGCTACACGGAAGGTTTCCATCTTTGCGTTTACTTTATCCCTGCAGCCTGTTACAAGTGTTTTCAGTTCTTCATCAACAGGATCGGTTGCTCCTGTCTGATTTACGAACCCGTCAAAGTACTTGTTGCTCATGGATATGGTTCTGTTTACCAGATTACCCAGAACGTTTGCAAGTTCCGTATTATAGCGTTCAACAACCAGTTCCCAGGTTATGATTCCGTCATTATCATAAGGCATTTCGTGAAGAACAAAAAACCTTGTGGCATCTACTCCGAAAAGTTTTACAAGATCATCCGCGTATATGACATTTCCTCTCGACTTACTCATCTTTTCACCGCCCTGTAACAACCAGGGATGACCAAATACCTGCTTTGGTAACGGCTCATTAAGAGCCATCAGGAAGATAGGCCAGTATATCGTATGGAATCTGACTATATCTTTACCTATTAAATGAAGGTCTGCAGGCCAGAACTTCTTATACTGATCGGTTGAATTACCTTCCGCATCGTATCCGATCCCGGTGATATAATTTGACAGGGCATCCAGCCATACATAGACCACATGCTTATCATCAAAGTCAACCGGTATACCCCACTTAAAGGATGTTCGTGACACACAAAGGTCCTGAAGTCCCGGAAGAAGGAAGTTATTCATCATCTCATTCTTCCTTGAAACCGGCTGGATGAATTCCGGGTGGTTGTTGATATGTTCTATAAGCCTGTCTGCATATTTACTCATTTTGAAGAAATAGGCCTCTTCTTTGGCCGGTTTAACCTCCCTGCCGCAGTCGGGGCATTTACCGTCTACGAGCTGTGATTCCGTCCAGAAGGATTCACAGGGCGTGCAGTAGAGCCCTTCATAGGTACTCTTGTATATATCTCCCTGTTCGTAAAGTCTTTTAAATATCTTCTGGATCTGCTTCTCATGGTCAGGATCTGTTGTCCTTATGAACCTGTCATATGAAGTACCCATCATATCCCACAGACCCTTGACTATCCCCGCTACCTTATCAACATATTCCTTTGGTGTCACACCGGCTGCGGAAGCTTTTTCTTCTATCTTCTGGCCATGTTCATCGGTACCTGTCTGAAAAAAGACCTCGTATCCTTCCTGTCTTTTATATCGGGCTATGGAGTCAGCCAGTATCGCCTCATAAGTATTTCCTATATGAGGTTTCCCCGAAGTATAGGTTATAGCAGTTGTAATGTAGTACTTTCCCTTATTTTCCATTTTCGCTCCTTATGATCATAAATATTTATGTAGAAATTTTTAATAACTCATGTATTTTAATGCACACAATTCCATCATTGACCGTTTCGGTCTTTATGATTCAATTATTTTGCTTACATTTTTCTCGCTATCAGCAGAAGAACTATAAAGAAATAAATTAAATCCTGTTTTAAACTTTGTCGATCAATGCATCGTATACTTCACGTTTGCTTACCCCCCTGTCCTTAGCCACTCTCTTCATGCATTCCTTACGATCCATGCCCTTATCTTCATACAACTTCATATGCTCCTCTATGGACAGTTCCTGCCAGGATTCCTGTTCTTCCTGTCTTACTTCCTCCCTGCTCCTTCCTCCGATACAAAGAACATATTCACCTCTAGGTTCATTAACATCATAATACCTGAGAGCCTCACCTATAGTAAAGTGCAGCACTTCTTCAAACTGCTTGGTAAGTTCCCTGCAAACTGCAATTTCCCTGTCTCCCAGACTATCAAAAAGATCCTTTAGGGTCTTCTTTAGGTGATGGGGGGCTTCATAAATTATAATAGTCCTTGTTTCAGATATAAGCTCCGCAAGTATCTCCTTACGCTCCTTTTTATCATATGGGAGAAAGGCCTCAAAACAGAACCTTCTTGTCTTAAGTCCCGACATAGTAAGAGCCGTTATAAGGGCACAGGCGCCGGGAAGTGATGTTACCCTTATCCCCGCTTCATTACACATGCGGACAAATACCTCTCCGGGGTCTGATATACCGGGGGTTCCTGCATCGGTTATAAGGGCTATGTCCATACCTTCCCTGAGTTTATTTATCAGTTCCTCTGCCTTATCATACCTGTTATACTCATGATAGCTAGTCATCGGGGTTCTTATCCCGAAATGGTTTAAAAGCTTTATAGAGTTTCTGGTATCTTCAGCTGCTATGATATCGACTTCTTTTAATGTATCAATCACCCTATTGGTAATATCCTTAAGATTACCTATGGGCGTTGCACACAAGTACAGTGTGCCCTGCCTGTTTTCTGCCATATTTCTTTCTGCTTTTGTTTCTGATCGTGCTTAGTTAAATCATGATTTAAAAACACAAACCTTTGATAACATTGGTTATCTATATTAATAACCGTATATGTCGTAAATCTCATCCATATACACTCCGGGTTCCGAATAAACGATAAGAGGCTTCTCAACTGTCAGTCTCGGGTTGCCTCCCTTCAGTGCCTCAATAAGGACCATGTTCGGTTCTTTATCAACAAATGGGTATACAAGCTTAAGTCTTTTGGGCTCCAAACGGTATTTTGTCAGGGTATTAAATATTTCAACCAGACGGAAAGGCCTGTGAACCATATAAAACCTTCCCTTATCCCTTAGAAGCTCTCCCGCCTGTCTTGCAATATCCTCAAGCGTACAGTATATCTCATGCCTTGCTATGGCCTTTTCCCTGTTTTCACCCGTTAACCCGTGTTTTCCTATCATATATGGCGGATTGGTGGTTATCACATCGAATGAGGCCGGCTTAAAGATATCTCTTGCATTCTTTATATCCCCGCATATTATATCTATCTTGTCTGTAAGACCATTTAGTTTTACACTTCTTGCAGCCATATCTGCGCTTTCTTCCTGTATTTCAAGCCCAGTAAAATGGTCTCCGTCTGACTTTGCTTCAAGCAGGATAGGAATTATTCCTGTCCCGGTACCTATATCGAGAAGTTTTTCCCCTTCTTTTACAAGGGCAAAACCGGAAAGCAGAACCGCATCCATTCCGAAACAGAACTTCTTTTCATTCTGGATTATCTTATAGCCGTTCCTCTGAAGATCGTCAATACGTTCATTATCCTTAAGCTCAATCATCGTCAAGCTTTGATTTTCCATCCTTCTTCTCCAACTGCTCAAGCGCTTTAAGATCGGCATCCTGAGCCTTGTCCGATTTATCGCCCCTCCTGTCTCTCTTATGTCTTGGTTTAAATTTTAGATCCTCGGCCTTATATTCTTTTATTTCCTTCTCATCACCCTCATCTATGACCACCTTTACAAGCTGTCTTAACACATTTATACTGGCGACTTCTCCCTTGAATCCATCGTTTGTTGTCACACTGTCTCCGGGATTTGGAAGCTTCTTATTTAGCTCTTCGTAAGTCTCCTCCTCATTTTTAAGGCAACACATAAGCCTCCCGCAGATGCCGGATATTTTGCTGGGATTTAATGACAGATTCTGTTCCTTGGCCATTTTTATGGAAACGGGAGCAAAATCAGACAGATAGGTATGGCAACAGAGAGGCCTTCCGCAAAAGCCTATGCCTCCAAGTATTTTGGTCTCGTCCCTAACACCTATCTGACGAAGCTCTATACGTGTTTTAAAAACGGATGCAAGATCTTTTACCAGCTCCCTGAAATCCACACGCCCGTCCGCAGTAAAGTAAAAGAGGACCTTATTGTTATCAAAGGTATATTCAGCATCTATAAGCTTCATTTCAAGCCCGTGCTTAACTATTTTTTCCTTACATATCTTAAAGGCTTCCCTTTCTTTTTCCCGGTTTTTCTTCTCTTTTTCGCTGTCCTCCTCTGTAGCCTTTCTCATTACCGGTTTAAGGGGTGAATTGAACTCCTTGTCTGCAAGTTCCGAAGGCGGCATGACAACCGTTCCGTATTCTACACCTCTTGCGGTTTCCACTATCACATGATCGCCTCTCTTAAGTTCTATGTCTTTGGGATCAAAATAATATATCTTGCCCGCAGTTCTGAAGCGTATGCCTATGACTTTTACCATTATTCCTCCTTTATGGCCAGAAGTAAGAGTTCCATTGCCAGTTCAAAATTAACGTTTGCCCTTAATCTGACCTTCGTTTTTTCTATTGCCTCTATTATTCTCTCAACAGCCTCGTAAGAGCTTCTGCCGGCTCTCTCCCGTATGGACTTTATTTCCTCCTTAAAAACCAGACTGTCAAGATCTCCTGTTGCTTTGAACATAAGAACATCCCGGTACCAGATAAGAAGTATGTCAAGATAATCTTCTATATTTATCTTGTAAGCACTTATCTGGTTTAATGCGGATACGAATTCGTTCATATCCATTTCATGAGCATATTTGAGTACCCTTACTGCATCATTTTTGATATTATCAAAATCTTCACTCGTGGCAAGATGCTTGGCCTTTCCTATATTACCCCGGGCAAATGCCACACATATATCAGCCTGATAATCCGGTACGTGAATCCTCTCCATAAGGTACTTTCTCACGGTTTTATCATCAACCGGTCTCATGTTAAGGACCGTACTCCTTGAAATGATCGTGGGGAGCAGAGCGGACATATTACTGGTAAGAAGCATTATAACAACATAATCCGGCGGTTCCTCAAGGGTCTTTAAGAGGGCATTCTGTGCCTGGACACTCATTTTCTCGGCGTCATTTATAAGATATATCTTCCATTTGCCGTTATAAGGCCTTATCGAAACATCCGATACTATACTTCTTCTTACATCCTCAACACCTATTGTTCCCGGTTTCTCATGTATAAGAGTGATTATATCCGGATTATTCTTTGTAATAGCCTGCTTGCAGGCATGACATTCCATACAAGGTTCAATATCAGTATCATTTTCACATTCAAGAGCCATAGCGAAAGTTTCGGCAATAAACTCCTTACCGGCATTTTTCTCCCCATGAATTATATAAGCATGGGATATCTTGCCATTCTCTATGGCAGTTTTTAAGTGCTCTTTTATGTGATCTTGTCCAATGATGTCAATGAATTTAGCCATATCTTTATCCTTTAGGTAAAAATATCAAGCAGCATTCCTTTTATCTCATCTATACGGCTGAGAATAGCAATATGGTCTTTCTCTTCCTTCATAAGCTCTTCAGCCAGGGAATCCAGATTCTCATCTATGAGGCGGATTATGCCGTACACCCTGTGGCGTCCCCTCCTGTCAAGGAAGTTCTCCCTTGAAAATTTATGTGATCTGTTGACAACCTCATTAAGGAAATCCTTTATAAGGGTTCTGTACCGCTTCATATCCCTTACGTCCATGTGCTTGCCAATCTTCTTACCCTGCATTGTTATATCCTGAAACATCAGATTAAGGCGCTCCTGTAAACCCTCATCATCTATCCGGCTCATAAGAGTAAACCTAAATTGGTCATCCACCTGCTGGGTTTTATCCATATGTTCACTTACCGACTGGGTCGGAAGCATTTGATTGATCTTCATATCCATAGGCTTGTATCTCCGTAACCGTTACGACTTACTATATACTATTCATTTCTTTCAGGATATAATCTTCAATCTCACTCATGCATGTATAAAGATTAATATTTTCAAAACGTTTTTCTATTCCGGCTGCCTTTAGCTTATCCTCGGAAAAGTCATCCGTATCCGTCAAAAACCTCCTGCACATTTCCGTGTATCTGTGATTTCCGGGTTTTTTTTCCCGTTTCAAGGCCCGGCTCAGCCTTTCACCATCCTCCACCTCAATGTAGACAGGTATCACAAGATGAGGACCAAAGTACATTGCAGTTGAAACATATGAATCCAAAACACCCAGGATCAGATAATTATTTTTTCTCAGATCAAGCCCTGAATCCTTAACGGTAAAATATCTCCATATCCCATGGACCGTATCATATGACCTCTCTTCTATGATAAGGCCTTTATCTCTGAGATTTTTATACTCATCTTCAGTAACAAAATTATATGTAACACCGTCTTCCTCTCCCTCTCTTTTTGGTCGGGTAGTGTACATGACAACTCTTTTCAATTCTTCCGGGTATTTACTCAGGAGCTTATTATATATCGTGTCCTTGCCGGTCGAGCTCTTACCCATAATATAAAAAATCTTACCCATTTATTTTTCCCGTTTTGCTCCTGTCAGAATCCTTATCCTTCCATCTTTTGTAAGTCCCGATACCTTCAGGTTTCCTCTGATCGCTTCAGTAATCCCCTTTATATGTTCTTCCGATATTTCTTCGCCCGGCACAAGAAGCGGGATCCCCGGTGGATAAAGGGATACATAGTCTGTACTTATCAAACCCTGTGCAAGTTCTAAATCTATACTCTGCTCTTTGAAATCAGGAACCCTGTATGCCGGCATTATCTGTTTTGCATTTCTTGTATACAATCTGCAGACATTATCCGTTTGGCTGGTATTCTCCTTTTTTTTGTTATATTCTCCGACTATCTTCTCATCGATGCATTTTATAGCATTATTTAATCTGTCAAATCCATACTGTGTATCGTTTATGGTCAGAATCATCAGACAGTATGTATCTGCAGCCATTTCGGGCTGGATCATGTATTCATTTCTTAAGATATCATAAAGGTCTCTTCCTGTAATACCCGTTCTCATAGTTGAAATTATCAGCTTTCCGGGATCATGATCGTATATCTCTTCTTCCGATATTATCAGGCTCCTGCTCAAATGCCTTAAACTTTTCAGCTCCTTAAAAGATGAATCAAGTTCTTTGATCCGGTTCTCAAAATCATAAAAAAGATCTTTACCCTTATCCCCAATAAGGCTCATACACCTGTCAATACCTGCCATCAGAAGATAAGAAGGCGAGCTTGTCTGATAAATCCTAAGCTTATTCCTGATATTTTCCCTATTTACAAGTGGTCCGTTAATATGTATAAGCGCTGTCTGCGTTGGAGATGGCAGAGTTTTGTGAACACTGTGAATTACTATATCGGCTCCCTCCCGTACAGCCGATTCCGGCATTCCGTTACTGAAACCGAAATGGGCTCCGTGAGCTCCGTCCACTATAAGTATCTTACTGTGCCTGTGGCATATCTCGGCAATCTTTGATATGTCTGAGCATACACCTTCATAAGTCGGAGATGTTATAACTACCACTACAGCATCGGGATTCCTGTTTATCGCCTCTTCTATATCGGATGGGCTTATTCCGCCCGGAAATCCAACATCTTCCAGGAATTTGGAATAAACATATCTGCAAACCAGTCTGCCCTCAGATACCGCGTTATAAACTGACCTGTGGCAGTTCCTGGCTATTATGACTTTGTCACCGGGCTTAGTTGTACCGAAAACGGCACTAAGCACTCCAAGTGTAGAGCCTCCCACAAGAAAGTGTGTCTCGGAAGAACCATACAGGTCAGCTGCATATTTCTCGGACTCTAGTATTATTCCTTCAGCTTCATGCAGATTATCAAATCCGTCAATCTCAGTAATATCATATCGTAATGCTTCCTTAAGAAAGCCCTCCGCAATATTTCCCTTATGTCCCGGCATATGAGCGGGATAATACCCCTTCTTGGGATATTCAAGAAGGGCCTCATACAGTCTTTTCATATCCCTTTTCATATCCTATCTTGACAGAAAATACTCATCCGTTATCTGATGATTGTTTACATCAAGTGTAGACTTATATTCATCGATAAGATGATCGTATTTTCCGAGATTTATATCAATTACAGCCTTAAGTCTGTTCTTGTCCCATAATGGGCCTCTGGTTATAAGCTTAATAACTTCATAGTATTCCCTAAGGCTCTCATTTTCTATCTCATTATCCCCGTAAAGGACAGTTTCATTGTATCCTACAGGTGCTTCTCTCCACATATGGCCTATCCGCCAGTTATCCTCCCTCACAGCAGGAAGCTTTGATAAAAAGGGATCACCCAAAGCATACAGATCGTTAAGATACAGATCGGAATTGTAATATATTGATATACCCGGAACCATTATCAGAAGTCCCGATGTGTATCCACCGTCCCTTAGTTCTTTTATACCGTCCTCATTCCAGGCATTCCTTATAACCATGGTTCCTGTCTTCAAATAAGAGACCGCATTGTTATAAAGACTTGTGCACTGAAAATACCCTCCTCTTTCATCTGCTATGGGAGAATTCCCATACCCAAAAAGATACTGATTTGTAACAGGTTTGGCTGAATAAGAGAATATAACAGCTACGGAAACAAACACTATATAAACCTTTTCAAACCTTTTTCGAAGTACTCCCGGTTCGTCTTCATCTTCCATATAATTAAGCATCAGGACTAAAGATATCAGGAATAACACCGTAAAATGCCTTCCTACCATAAAGTCGCCGCCTATATAACATACATATAAGAAATATAGGATGACGCCCAGAATACAGAACACATAATGGCTTTTTCTTTTCCTCAACACCAGAAAGAAGGCAATAACCGGAACGATTATTAGTATCGGATCAAAGCTTAAAGAAGTAAACAGATACTGCAGCCCTCTTACAAGGTATTCCCTCTTCGGTATATCGGTTCCAAGCTTGACATAAGCGGTATTTGGAAAAGGAAACCCATAATAAAAAACCGAAAAAACTTCCCAAAAGATAAAGGGCAGAAGGCCCGCAAGCCCGATAGGTACCGCCTTTAAAAACGTAACCTTATCCCTTCTTGCAAGAAATACATACAGGATCATGGGTATGAACATAAGTACCGCATCCATCCTGGTCATGGCTATAAGCGAAATCAGTATTGCCAGAACAAACAATCTTTTTGCATCATACAGCCTGTTCTTAAAATAATATTTAAGAAAAAGAGCTGTAAGGAAAAAGAGCATGCAATTCTCAAGTCCGCTTGTCGTATAGCTTATATAGCACAGACTCCCAACCATGGTAAAAAAGGCTATAAAAACATGTCTTCTTGTGTGGCAGAAGTTATTTACCACTATAACGTAAGCCATGGTAGAAAAGATGATGCATATAAGCAGGGAGCATAAAAACATATTGCGAAATATAAAGTATCCGCAGGCTATGACCAATGTAAAGAGCGGACAGGAAGATGCCGTTGCTCTTTCTCCCGCATTGTATACAAACCCGTTTCCAATTACCAGGTTCTTGGCCATTATGTAAGCATGATATGCATCATCGCTCTGCCATGCAAGAGCCGTTATTATGATCAGAAAGACCACTGCCGACATGAATTTATACTTATTTACCCTGTCGGACAGATAATTCTCCATGTCCTTTTTGATAGTTCTTATTCCGGAATTAAGGCTCATTCTTTACCTTGTTTCTTAACAAATACGTTTTTCTCGTTCTTCTTAAGCTTGAAGAGCAGCTTCAATGCTTCCGTTACGGATTTAAACTTTATGCTTGATTTTGACCCGATATAATTGATAGGTACCTCTATAGTATTAAGGTTCCTGCAATAATACCGCATCTCTGTCTGATACATATGGCCTCTTGACATAAAGGCATCAAGATCCATACTCTCAAGTACTTCCCTCTTAAAGGCCTCGAAGCCGCTGGTCATGTCCTTAAGTCTTGTGCCGAGCACAAGATTGGCAAGTATGGTACCTCCGGAGCTTAATATCCTTCTGTAAAGGGGCTGATTGGTAATATCTCCTCCCGGCATGAACCTTGATCCCCAGACGCAGTCGTAGCCCTCATCCAGCTTCTCGATAAACTGGGGGATCTCTCTCGGAAGATGTGAGCCTCCGCCATCCATTTCAATTATCTGCTCTGCCCCATCCTTAAGTGCCATCTTAAAGCCATACAAATAGCAGGTAATGACTCCCCTGGATTCTGCATGAAATATGAGCCTTATCCTGTCATATTTCTTCTCCATCTCCCTGATTATCTCCTCCGTCCGGTCCTTGCTGAACGAATCTATCACAGGATAAACATAGAGATTATCATACGGAAGCTCCATTATCTGCTTAAGTACGCCCTCCATTGTCGTTTCTTCATTGGCAACGGGCATAACTATTATTGTTTTTTTCATCTATCAACCTCAAATGATCCGGTATATTACCCTGATCCCATGTATTATCGGGAAACTGAACTGGCCGTTTCCCATAACCGTACGATAAGTCATAGTTCATATTATTGTAAACCAAATACGGCTTAACATCAAGTGTTAAGCCGTATTTTGACCTGACCTAAAATATATACACTCTTTAGTGAGAAGCTTAAATCCCTTAATGCATTTTTTGATATTACAATACGGCTATGAGATTTCTCTCATAGCCGTCATAAAAAAGCTGACTTCACAATAATTGATAAAGACCTTATCTGCTGAGTTCATCCGCAAGCCTAAGAGCCCTGTCTACAACCACATCAGAGTTATAATGCTGCCACTCACCCCATCTTCCAAGGCCGTATACACCCTTTTTCCTCATATATGTAAGCAGGTCCCGCATCATTTCATTCTTTCCGACAGTATTTAGGGGATAAGCATATTCATTAATATAAAAGGAATTCTCGTCCTTGCCTGACTTATCGAACCTGTTAAGATTCGTCTCCGTCCAATAACCCTTCGAACCCGGGCAGAAATTATGTCTTACAAGTATTCTGTGGTAGGATAGCTTTGGATCGGGATAGTAGATCCAGTGAGCCCCTGTATCAAGGTTCTCATCCATGTACTCTATCACTACCGATGAATGCTTAAGCCTTCCGAGTTCCTTAAGGTATTTATCTTCCATACCCCTTATATTCTTAATTCCGGTTAACGGCACTGTATTTATAATGGTATCGGCACTATATTTATCATTGACCCTCTTTTTATCCAGATCAAGCTCTTTAACAGGTTCATTATATACAATCCGGTCTCCCAGGACACCTGCAAGCCTTAACCACAATTCTCCGTACCCGTATTCCTTAGGATAGTAGAACTGTGCATGTCCCGGCTGTGTTCCATATGCCTTTCGTTCAAGACAGCTTATAAGAGTTTCTTCGAAGGAAACATTGGGAAGCTTATCAAGCCAGTAGGTCCCAAGCTCATCGAGTTCTTCGCCAAACATTTTCTGATTATACGGGATCATATAATCCTCGGCAATCTTATCGCCAAGCTTCCAGTATATCCAGTCAACGAACTTCTCAGGCATATCCTTACCGAGATTGCATCCGGCTACTGCGATCGACTTAAGATACTGCACCTGATCTTCAAGGCTCATCTGCCATATATTGGCCTCGATAGGACTGTTTATCGTATTACCGTTAATAACTATCCTTGAATCCCGATCATATTTATCCCATAATTCTTCACCCATAAAGGGAAAAAGAAAATCAAGCACCTTCGGATTTCTGACATCAAGGAAATGACCACCTCCTATATCAAGAGGAGCTCCTCCTGTATCCTTGCTCCTGCATAAACCACCGGCTTCATCTTCCTTTTCAATAACGAAAAAATCATCTATACCATTCTGAAGCAGTCTGTTTGCAAAGGCAAGGCCCGCAGGCCCTGCTCCCAGGATCAAATACTTCATTTAATCTCCTTATCAAAGCACATAGTTTCAGTTATTATACTCATAATTCAGCTTAAAAGCAACTTTGTGGCCTTATTTAACGTCTGTCCGGGATATTCCTCCGAGAAATAATCCCTACCCGACAAATAGTCAATGTAATACCGAAGGCCTAACATAAAACGGTTCTTTTCTATATTATTGATGATCAGATTCATACTATCCTGCGTAAATCCGCTACCCGAAGCATCTTCATACCCTTTTATAAATGAATCAAATGAATGATTTATCATATTTCCCTCATTATCCATACAGCATGAGCGAACACAATCGGCAATGTCATCATATAAAGATCCCGCCATGATAGTATCAAGATCTATGAAACCGGCTACCCTTCCTTCTCTTATGATCATATTTGACATCTTGGCATCTCCATGGATAATGCTGCCATCCGGGACCTTTATTTTGATATATTTATCAATATTATTCTTTATAACTTTATCTATATCACTGATCCTTTTCACAGTCTTTTCATTTTGATAAAGATATTCCTTATAGTAATAAGAAAGATCATGAAGATGGGATACAGTCCTGATGCTTTTTATTCCTGCACAGCTTTTAAGAATGAAATGAAGCTTCCATAGACCCCTGCCGATCTCGTATATATCAACATTCTTATATTCCGCATCATCAGAGGGAATATACCTGTACATCCGCCATATATTTCCATTAATATCACAGTGAAAGTACCGATCTTCGTTATCTTTAAGCCATACCGGAAACTCATAATCATCCGAATTATCTGTATTATATTTTTCACATGCAGACCTGTAACATAAATAATTACTTATAAGACTATCCTGATGTTCCAAAAAAAGTTTTTTGTTGAGAGCCTGTATGATATAGGTATTATCACCCTTTATAAAAAAGCTTTGATTTATATGTCCTGTTGAAATCCGTTTAATTTCTCTAACATTTTCTTGTATATATGCACTTATGAGTTGATCATTCGGTTTTTCATTCATATTATCATACACCATGTAACAAAAAAACAATCCGTAAAACGGATTGCTTGAGTAGCGGGGGATGGATTTGAACCATCGACCTTCGGGTTATGAGCCCGACGAGCTTCCAGACTGCTCCACCCCGCGATAATATTAAATGGGCGGAGGTGGATTCGAACCACCGAAGGCGTTGCCAGCAGATTTACAGTCTGTCCCCTTTGGCCACTCGGGAATCCGCCCATTATTGAATTGTTTACCGGTCTAAAACCGGTTAAGCCGATGATCGGACTCGAACCGATAACCTGCTGATTACAAATCAGCTGCTCTGCCAATTGAGCCACATCGGCATTTAGTTTTTAAAAAGTGGGGCCTATAGGGCTCGAACCTATGACCCTCTGCTTGTAAGGCAGATGCTCTCCCAGCTGAGCTATGCTCCCATAAAATGGTGACCCGTACGAGATTTGAACTCATGTTACCGCCGTGAAAGGGCGGTGTCTTAACCAC
>DPZM01000016.1 GCA_003535955.1 Lachnospiraceae bacterium
CATATCCTATGGCATGGGCTGTACCTGAATCCGGAACACCGGCTACAATATCAGGGCTCACGCAGTCCCTTCTGGCCAATGCCTCACCGCAGCGATATCTCATATCCTCTACATTTATTCCCTCGTAGGTCGAAGTAGGATAACCGTAATATATCCACAGGAAGGTACATATCTTCATGATTTCCTGGGCAGGCCTTATTGTTTCGTAGCCATCCGCCGTTATGTAAACTATTTCACCCGGTCCCAGCTCCTTCACATCATGGTATCCCAGATTAAGATAGGAAAATGACTCAAAGGCCACACAATAAGCTTCATCTTCCTTCTTACCGATGATAAGCGGAGTCCTGCCATACAGGTCACGTCCCGCATATATCCCCTTATCCGTCATAACAAGAAGGGTCAGGGATCCGTCGATACGGTCAAGCGCGTACTCAATGCCCTCTGCAATGGTATCCCTCTGGTTTATAAGGGAGGCAACAAGTTCCGTCGGATTGATATTGCTTCCGCTCATTTCAAGGAACTGGGTACGTCCCACGTTATATGCCTCATTCACAAGCTCTTCTATATTATTTATCTTGCTGACAGTGGTAATGGCAAAACTTCCAAGATGCGACTGTATAAGAAGAGGCTGGGGCTCGTAATCCGAAATACATCCGATACCGATCTTACCGTTGAATTCGTTGACATCCCTCTCGAACTTGGTACGGAAGGGTGAATTCTGGATATTATGGATAGCCCGGTCAAATCCCCTGTCTCCATACATTGCCATACCGGCACGTCTTGTGCCAAGATGCGAATGATAATCAGTTCCGAAAAAGAGATCGTAAACACATTCCTTTTTTGATACTACTCCGAATATTCCACCCATCTTGCGCCTCCTGCATACGTTTATGATTCTGTAATATAAAACAGACATAAAAATCATATCACGCTGATTATGCAAATACAAATCAAAAATTATGCATTTGCAGCTGCATTTCCTGGTAATTTTACCGCATACTTTTGTCACATTTGCTGACACTTCGGTTCTGAACCAATGTGTCACTCTTCCGATAGAAATAATATTATGCTATACTATCAATGTTTAATATCTGAAGACAAATTGGAGCGAGTATGAACAACAGATCCTTTACCTTCCGGCCATTTATACTGATGACGGCACTTGTGCTTTTTCTGGCCTTCTGCATGGATACAACGGCTGAGACTTTAAGACGTCCACAGTATATGTTCTTCCTTATAGCAGTGTTTCTTGTTCTCTTTGTATTCAGAAGGTTGGTTGACATAACTGAGTCTGCCTCTATCCTTCTTATTGGTGTTATGATGAGGACCGCATATGTCCTTTATACTGCCATATGGACCAGACAACATGATGTGATCGACTTTGGTACCGGTGAAGGGCACGCCGGATACATTGAATATATCTTCGATCACCTGTCTCTTCCCGATGGGGATCCGAGGACCAAATGGGCTTTCTTTCAGCCGCCGCTTCATCATATCATTGCGGGCGCATGGATGAGATTCTGTGCGCACTTCGAAGTGGCCGGAAGACAGCTTCAGGAAAATGTACAGCTCCTGCCCCTCTTCTATATAAGCGCGGTGACCATACTGACTTTCTTCATCTGCAGGGAACTTAAGTTAAAGTCATGGGGAACGCGTATCGCCCTCTATATCGTATGTTTCCACCCGACCTTTATACTTATGTCCGGAAGCATAAACAACGATGCCTTAAGCCTTGCCCTTGCAACCCTTGCCCTGTATCTTATCATCCTGTGGTATAAAGATCCTACATATAAGCTTACGATATTACTGGCACTTTCGATAGGCCTTTCCATGATGGCCAAGCTCTCGGGAGGTACCGTGGCACCTGCGGTAGCCGCACTTTTCATACTGAAGCTTGTGAAGGATAGGGATAATATCATCAGATATATCCCCAAATTTATTGTGTTCGGAGTCATTGTATTCCCTTTGGGGATATGGTGGGAAGTAAAGAACATGATAAGGTTCGGAATGCCCTTTAACTATATCCCGGCCGTGGGCGAGCAGCTGCACGCCGGACTTTTTGCCAGGCTCTTTGACATAAGAACAAAAAGTGTATATCCCTGTCTTGCCGCAGACGGAGCCGGCTATGATGAATATAATGTATTTCTGGGACTTCTTAAGACCTCTCTCTTCGATGATGCCAATCTGGGGCTTGAATCATCAGGCATCAATCTGTTTGCCGTGATACTCTTTATCTCTGCCCTTATACTGGCTGTCATGTCATTTGTTGTGACGATCCTGGTACTTAAGGATAAAAAGGGGATCTATGAAATGGCTTTTGAACATAAGCTCCTTTTTGGCGTCCTGTATGTCTCACTCTTTATCTCATATTTTTCCTTCGCTCTCGGATCACATAATTACAGCGCAATGAACTTCCGTTACATTGCGCTGATCATTCCTGTTGAAGCTGTGTTCCTCGGAGTATTTACCGATGCTGTCAAGGACAAACAGCATATCCGTTTCCGTCTCTTCGCAGCCACGGTACTTGCCTTTGCTGCGGCTTCAGTATCGACATATATCCTTCTTGGATTCGCAAGATAAGATAAGGCTCACTAAGCTTAAAAACACCTCGCTAAGTGTTCTCGCCCTCAGTCATATAGTCCTTTGCGTCGATCGCGTTCTGCGTATCCGGGAAGGTATCGATGACCTGCTGGTAGAGTTCATCAGCCTTCTTGGTATCACCGTTCTGTCTGTAGCAGTGGGCAAGGTTCATAAGCACATCCGAATTCGTTTTATCGAGCAACCATGCCTTGGTATACTCTTCAATAGCGGTTTTATAATCATTGGCCTTAACGGCTTGTTTTGCATTTTCGACATACTCATCCGCCGCCAATGTTGCGGCATCGGTCTTAAGGGAATCATAGAGCTTCCTGAAAGACTCGGTCGTTTTGTCAAGATATTCCTCCGGAATATGATCCATTGCCTCCATGATCGTTACCGAATCAGTAGGGTCTGCAATATACGTACTTGCGGCATCCATCAGATAATCAAGCTCCGTATGCCTTCCCGACTTACCCGTGATGTCATCATAGGCCCGCTGCAGTTCGTCCATCTGATTCTGCTTATCATCAAGGGATTTCTCGATCTCCTGCGACCTTGCCTGTTCCGAAGCAAGCTGCTCACTGACTTCCTTGAATTTCTCATCATTTTCCTGAGCCTTATTGGCCATGATCGCAGGCATGACCAAAAACCTGAATATGGCAAATCCGATAAGGAGGCCGAGGATGATGTTTATTACACTCGAAAAGCCTGCCTTTTCCTTCTGATAAACAGGCTGGATGATCACTTCATTGCCATTCTGGTAGCTTATAGTCTCCATTGGCAGGGTGCTGACCTTCTTACCTGTCTTCTCCTCCTGCTCCCTGATAAGGTTATTGACTTCCTTAAGGTATTCAAGGGTTGTCGTATTTCCGGCATCAACCGACAATGCCCGAAAGAGGGTTCTCTTGGCATTGTCATAATCACCCGTGCATATGTACAAAAGGCCCAGCAGCTGATAGCCGCTTATCAGCTTGGAATTAATTGACAGAACCTTTTTCAGCTGGATAATGGCGAGGTCCTTGCTGTCCTGGTAGCAGAACTGAAGGGCCTGGTTATACTTCTTAAGTGTCTGGTCTATGTTGTCAAGCTTGGTGGGTGATGAATGAAGGATCCCGATATATTCATCGGCTATATTATTAACAGGATCGAAGTTCTTGCTGATTATCCACTCGGAAAGAGCCAGCACTGCCTCACCCATTTCAAAGTAAACAAGACCCAGAAGGTTCCTGGCATCCCTGTTCTTCTTATTGTACTTAAGGGCCTGTCTTAACGAAATGACAGCCCCTGAAAGATCACGTACACCTGCCTTGCTGAGTCCGTCATTGTAATAATGATTGGACATGGCCAGTATTCTTTTGTATACCGTAACATCCGCCCCGCAGCTTGTACAGAAGTTCTCGGCTGACAGGGTGTTTCCGCACTGGTAACACTTCATGTTTCAAATACCTCAGATAATATTGCCCTCACCGCGTCAGATAATGGGCGTCCCCGGCCCCATCATCATCTGTCCCATCTGAGCCTGGGCCTGGGCCTGGCCTTCAACGCGGGCCTGCATGGCCGCATCCGCCTTCTCCTTCATCATAGCAAGGAATATGTCCGTCATATCGGTCATATCATGATTCTGAACGGCAGCTTCAACTCCTTCGATCTCCAACGAAGGATGGAATTTCTTAAGTTCTTCTTCGAAATTTATCATACTGATACCTCAGCTTTCATGATCCGCTTTACACTACCAGCTGTGACAGGCGGTCACGTACCTGGTTCATCATCTGTGTATACTTCTCGAGCTTGCCCCGTTCCTCTTCTATCTTGGCAGCGGGAGCCTTGCTTACGAACTTCTCGTTGTTAAGCATTCCGTTAACACGCTTGAGCTCACCTTCAAGCCTTGCCTCTTCTTTCTTGAGACGCTCGATCTCCTGTTTTATGTCAACCAATTCCGCGAAGGGAATATAGATATCAGCGCCCGGGATAACAATGGATACGGCGTCATCCGCAATACCCGACTTATCAGCCTGTATCGAAACTTCGGAAGCATAGGCAAGGGATGAGAAGAAGAGCCTGCCCTCGTCAAATATCGCCTGTATATCTTTATCGGTCGTTACCACGAAAACATGAGCCTTCCT
>DPZM01000218.1 GCA_003535955.1 Lachnospiraceae bacterium
ATGAGCTTATCATGTTCCTGCATTCAAGAATAAACCGTGTTGGTAAGCCGTATATGCTCCCACCGGAATTGAAAGATGAAATGAAAAGGGATCTTGATAATGAAAAAGTACTTACGGAGGCTGCAAAAGATATAATCGCGCACTGCGGATCAGATGGCTCTTCTCTTCGCGTAAAGGTAGAAAATCTGTCTCCAAACGCAGCCGGACAGTATTCTAATGATCTTATCATCATAAACCATTTGGATAATACCGGGTATGCGAAAACAATGGCGGTACTGATCCATGAATGTATGCATCATTATCTTAGACACCGTGGGATAATCCTTCAGGATACGGCCAGTAATGAATATCTGACAGATATAGCTACCTTATATATGGGATTTGGAGATTACATTAACAGGGGATATGTTATGGCAGGCTATATTAAACGTCATGAGATAAGATATATAAAAAAGAGAATAAGTAAGCTACGATAATTAAACGAAAACCGTAACTTTTCAATAAATACAATGGGTATTAACTTACAAAATCGTGGGAGGTTTACTATGGCAACAGCAAAGAGTACAACAACAAAGAAGACAACGGCAGCAAAGAAGGTAACTTCGTCAAAGAAGACAACAGCTAAAAAACCGACAGCAAAAACAGCTGCAAAGAAAACATCTTCTACCGGTACATCGGTAAAGCTTACAGCTACAGAGAAAAAGCTTGTAGAGCTTTACAGAGCAGCAAGTACCACAACAAAGAAGGAGGCAATGGAAGTATTAAAGAATGATTCCAAGCCTAATGACAGCCTTTTGGAAGCGGTCCTTTCCAACAAGGAAGTTAAGAAGGTGTTTACGGATATGATAAAGACTGGGCTTAAAAAATGAAAATAGCCATCATATCCGATACTCATTCCCTGCTTAGGGATGAGGTCATGGAAAAGATAAGAGAATGCGAAATCATCCTGCATGGCGGTGATATAGCATCGAAAGAAACCATGGAAGCAATTGAAAAGCTTGGCAGGACTTATTTCGTACGTGGAAATGCAGACAAGGACTGGGCAGAGGATATTCCTTATGAGAAGGAGATTGAGATCTGCGGATATCGGTTCTACATGGTGCATAAAAAGAGTGATACACGCAAGGATCTGTCGGGTATAGATTTTGTTATATACGGCCATTCCCACAAGTGTGAGCAGAAAACGGAAGATGGGATAACCTATCTTAACCCCGGAAGCTGCGGGCCGAGGCGATTTACACAGCCGGTAACACTGATGCTCATGGAGATAGATGAAAAGAGCAGGGCCTGGAATGTAGAAAAAGTCGACCTTTCACCCATCCTTAAGAAAGGAGCCAAGCTTCCCCCACAAAAAGAGATGGACATTCTCATAAAGAGCATTGTCAAGGATATGAACGCAAACAAAAGCGTTGAGAAGATAGCGGAAAGAAACCGCGTTGACAGGGCTCTTGTTGAAGAGATATTGCAGATATATACTACTCATCCCGGTATCGATGTGGATGGGATACTTAACAGAATGAAATGAAAGAGAAAATACAGAGATTTCTTGAAAACAAAACACGACTCGCGTATATCCTCGGTCTGGGTCCGGTGCTGATAAGTCTTGTTATAGGCTGTATTGGAGGGATTGCCAGGCCAAGGGATATTCTGTATATATGCGTGCTCTGTATGTGCCTTACATATCCTGCAGAGATTCTCATCGTAAATATTGTTGCTCTAGTCAGGACCATTAAGTATCCGGAAAAGCTTCTTCCAGGCTCTCCGGAGGCAAAACTGTTTGGAGTAATGGATCTTGTCACTGTTATTGCCGGAACGCTGCTATCAGTGTTCTACGGTTCTTTGATCACAACGCTGGGAGTGCAGTGGGATGCCGTATGGGATAAGCAGCTTTACAACAAAGAGATACATCAGCCTGTATGGACAGAAGCTCTGCCAATGGTCTTTGTTCTGCTTGCTATAGGCGTAATAGGATATATAGTGCTCCTTTTAAGAAAGATGTCAGACACACCGCCTCTTATAACGGTATTATGTATTGGGGCTATGTATGTCGGCATCATCCAGATGATCCTGTTTATGATCCAGATATTTAAGATCACACCGTTTGAAGGATTGATCGGTTCGTCTGACTATTTCCCGGTCGTTGAATTTGTCCCGCTCATGGAGCTGCCATTCTGCTGTATCAGCATGGCTGCACGGCTTATAATAAGAAAAATATATGAGTGGAATATCGATGAGGAACATAAGGATGGAGTCTATGAAGGAAAAGGATTTATAGGAGAACTCAATGAAATCCTTAATAACTCCCTTACGTGGCCTGTTGCCGCATTAATTGCCATGCTCCCGATCCTTGCATTTATCCTTGGTATCATGTCGTTGTTCGGGCAGTACCCTGATCAAGCAATAAGAGCATGGACGGAAACGGCACAGTGGAATCTTTCTAAGATGAAAGCACCACCTAATGTAGAAATGGATGAGCATTACCTGTGTACAGTGGCCGCCGGGGGGCATGAAAAAATCGTCAAGCCCATAAGAATGGGGGAGAGACATGGACATAAGATAGTAGTAAACAGACAGCTGCTTATAGCTAATGCATTTGAACAGGTTTTAGAGGAGAAGACTCCTTTGATGCACAGGGCAATCAGAAATTTCTATGATAAGCATGGATATCCGGTTGCGCGGCACATACGGACAAAGAGTGCTGCTGATGTTGTTTATTATATAATGAAACCGTTGGAGTGGATATTCCTGATAGTTTTATATATGACGGATCCACACCCTGAGAACAGAATAGCAACACAGTATATTCCAAAACAGGAGGAATCGATATGGCAGACTATGTAAATCTGAACATCGGAGAAGACTAAATTTCGATCACGTTTAATGTGGGCAATAACCGGATAATGGAGATAGGCTCACGTATGGAAGAGATATGCGAAGATGCCTATATGAACGGATACAACTGGGAAGCATTCCTTAACAGTTACCTTGAACAGAATGATCCGGAGATTTTTGACGCTATAGAAACTGATTCAGAGGCTGATATGTATTGTGCATACATTAATGATACATCCGATGAAGGAAAGGAACTGGCAAAGCAGTATGTACAGATACTTGAGGATCTTTTCGATAATGAAGAGGATATATATGATTTCCTTAAGCATAATGCGGATGATATGGAGTGGGATTAAGGAAACAGGGTTTGGGAGGAAAAACACTTGCTTAAATGGATTCTCATAGGATCCTTCATACTTAACAAGGCATATGAGGGGTATCTTAAATATCTTGATAATTCGTATCTTGAGAAGGAGCCGCCGGAAAATGTCAGAGATGTGTATGACAAAGAGGAATACAAAAGGTGGCTGTCCTATGAAAAAGAAGGCGGCAGGGTGGATCTTATAAATGATATAGTGGATTCCGCCATAGTGCTTATGATTCTTATATTTAACATACATAGCTTTGTGTTTTCTTTGTTTGCAGGATTTAACATATATCTTCAGTACCTGTTCACGTTGGCCTTTTTTACTGTCATATCAATGATCGTTTCAGTACCGTTCGACCATTACGATACCTTCGTGATAGAAGAGAAGTATGGCATGAATAAAACAACAAAGAAGACCTTTGTCCAGGATGTGATCAAGGAAGCGATCCTGTCCCTGATAGTGTCATATGGACTGCTCATGCTGATAATGTTCTTATTTGAAAGGTTTGGCAACAGGGGCATCATCCTTGCGATATTAGCGGTTATAGCATTGTCCATAGTCATAAGCCTTATCGTTATGCCTATAATGAGGATATTCAATAAGTTTGAACCGCTTGAGGATGGTGAGCTTAAAGATGGGTTGCTTGCTCTGTGTGAAAAGTACGGTATCAGAGTAAAGAAGATCTGCGTCAAGGATGCAAGCCGCAGGACAACCAAGGCAAATGCCTTCTGTACGGGACTTACAAAGAAAAAGACGATCTCACTGGATGATAATCTGGTAAATGATTATTCAACAGATCAGATAATAGCGGTGTTTGCCCATGAATTTGCCCATGCAAGGTATAATCACCAGATAAAAACTCTCCCTTTTGCATTTTTACGGACAGTGATATCCGTTGCGGCACTTGGGATCTTAGTGAACTTCAGTGAACCCTTTACAGCCTTTGGGTTTTCAGATGTTAACTATTACTTTGCGTTTCTCCTGATAAGTCTCATAAGCTGGCCGGTATCTACAGTATTTGACCTTATTTCGAATCGTATATCGAGAAAGCACGAATACCAGGCTGATGGATTCGCAGCGCAAGAAGGCTACGGGACGGCTCTTATAGAAGCTCTGAAGAAGTTAAGCAAAGATTCACTGACAGACCTTAATCCCCACCCGCTAGTTGTAAAGATGCTGTATTCACACCCGACACTGTCGCAGAGGATTGATGCGATAGAAAAGATAGAAACGGAAGCAGCAAATGGAAACTGAGATATTCCTGAAAAAATACACAGAGCATCTTAATGAGAATCAACTAAAGGCCGTCCGTACAGTGGATGGTCCTGTTCTGTTGCTCGCAGTTCCGGGTTCCGGCAAGACCACGGTGCTTGTTACAAGGCTTGGATATATGATTTTCTGCGATGGTAGTCTATGATACAGGAGAAGCAAAATCATACGCGTTCCCGGCGGCATTTGCAAACGGCATGAGGCTTGAGAGCGGACAAGAGGTACCTATACAGCAAAAGAAAAGGCCTGCAGCATCGATAAAACCTGCGGTGACACCTGTAATGAAGCCTGAAAAGAAGAAAAGACAGGCCGGGAAAGAAACATATGCGTCCTGGGCGGACAGGTATCCCAATCATGTAGTTATCAAGAAAGAAGGGGCATTCTGGACAACGAGGGGAGAGTCCGCAGAAGTTCTTAGCCGTGTCCTTGGGTATAATCTTGGTGGAAAACCGGGGAATTACGTGACCGGATCTCCGGCGATCGAACCCATCGTACATGGACTGAGCAACCATGAGATCAACTATATCGTAATAGAAGATGGAGAGATAGTAGATCAGGCAGATTTTGAGTGAGGTAGGATGATATGAGATTATTTATTGCGATCGAGCTTATAGACCGGGTAAAAGACGAATTGTGCATGATACAAAAACGCATAAAGCTTCAGGGAATGAAAGGTAATTTCACTGTCAAGGAAAATATGCATCTTACACTTGCATTTATCGGGGAGTATAGTGATCCGGAGCAGGTCTCAGATGTCTTGAATGATGTTGTTTATGACCCTATGAAGATCGAACTTGATGGATTCGGATGTTTTAAGGATTTATACTGGATCGGCATTAAAGAAGACAAAGGTCTTATTGAGAATGTAAAACGGATAAGAAAAGCTCTGTCCGATAATGATATCCCTTTTGACAGAAAGAAGTTTGTTCCGCATATAACGCTCGCAAGAAAGATCGAGTATGAAAAAGACCTTCCGACAGACTGTCCATTCCCGGCTTCCATGGATGTGGAGTATATCTCGCTAATGCGCTCCGATAGAGGCAAAAGTGGAATGATATACACTCCGATAGCTGAATATGTGATATAGACAGTTGTTGAAAGAAACAATAAGAGCCCGGTTCAAATGAGCCGGGCTCTTGTAAGCATCGTATAAGAATTATCCTTCGATAGCTATCGTCTTGGTTTCAGGAAGTTTCTCAGCTTCTTTCTTAGGAATGCTGAGTTTAAGGACTCCATCTTCGAATTTAGCCTTTATATCCGTTTCGGTTAGGGCATCGCCAACATAGAAGCTTCTCTGCATTGAGCCGGCATATCTCTCCTGACGGATGATCCTGCCTTTAATGTTCTTCTTGTCTTTATCAAGACTCTTTACTGCGTTAACTGACAGATATCCGTTTTCAAGCGATAACTTGATCTCGTCTTTCTTGAAGCCCGGAAGGTCAATGTCAAGCTCAAAGCCTTCATCATGCTCATGTACATCAGTCTTCATGACATTTGCGGCATGACGGCCGTAGAGCGTACGCTCAACATCTCCAAAATCCAT
>DPZM01000071.1 GCA_003535955.1 Lachnospiraceae bacterium
GTAATGAATATCTAACAGATATAGCTACCTTATATATGGGTTTTGGAGATTATATCAACAGAGGATATGTGATGGCAGGCTATATTAAACGTCATGAGATTAGATATATCAAAAACAGGATAAGTAAGCTACGATAATTAAACGAAAACCGTAACTTTTCAATAAATACAATGACAGGTATTAACTTACAAAATCGTGGGAGGTTTACTATGGCAACAGCAAAGAGTACAACAACAAAGAAGACAACGGCAGCAAAGAAGGCAACTTCGTCAAAGAAGACAACAGCTAAAAAACCGACAGCAAAAACAGCTGCAAAGAAAACATCTTCTACCGGTACATCGGTAAAGCTTACAGTTACAGAGAAAAAGCTTGTAGAGCTTTACAGAGCAGCAAGTACCACAACAAAGAAGGAGGCAATGGAAGTATTAAAGAATGATTCCAAGCCTAATGACAGCCTTTTGGAAGCGGTCCTTTCAAACAAGGAAGTTAAGAAGGTGTTTACGGATATGATAAAGACTGGGCTTAAAAAATGAAAATAGCCATCATATCCGATACTCATTCCCTGCTAAGGGATGAGGTCATGGAAAAGATAAGAGAATGCGAAATCATCCTGCATGGCGGGGATATAGCATCGAAAGAAACCGTGGAAGCAATTGAAAAGCTGGGCAGGGCTTATTTCGTACGTGGAAATGCTGATAAGGACTGGGCAGAGGATATTCCTTATGAGAAGGAGATTGAGATCTGCGGATATCGGTTCTACATGGTCCATAAGAAAAGCGATATACGGAAGGATCTGTCGGGTATTGATTTTGTTATTTACGGCCATTCCCACAAGTATGAGCAGAAGACGGAAGATGGAATAACCTATCTTAACCCCGGAAGTTGCGGGCCGAGACGGTTTACGCAGCCGGTAACACTGATGCTCATGGAGATAGATGAAAAGAGCAAGGCCTGGAATGTAGAAAAAGTCGACCTTTCACCCATCCTTAAGAAAGGAGCCAAGTTTCCACCACAAAAAGAGATGGACATTCTCATAAAGAACATTGTCAAAGATATGAACGCAAACAAAAGCGTTGAGAAAATAGCGGAAAAAAACCGAGTTGACAGAGAGCTCGTTGAAGAGATATTGCAGATATATACCACCCATCCCGGCATCGATGTGGATGGGATACTTAACAGGATGAAATGAAAGAGAAGATACTGAGATTTCTTGAAAACAAAAAACGACTTGCGTTTATCCTAGGTTTAGGTCCGGTGCTGATAAGCCTTGTTATAGGCTGTATTGTGGGGATTGCCAGGCCAAGGGATATTCTGTATATATGCATGCTCGGCATGTGTCTTACATATCCTGTAGAGCTTTTCATCGTAAATATTGTTGCTCTAGTCAGGACCATTAAGTATCCGGAAAAGCTTCTTCCAGGCTCTCCAGAGGCAAAACTATTTGGAGTAATGGATCTTGTCACTGTTATTGCCGGAACGCTGCTATCGGTATTCTATGGATATTTGATCACAACTATGGGAGTGCAGTGGGATGCCGTATGGGATAAGCAGCTTTACAACAAAGAGATACATCAGCCTGTATGGACTGAAGCCCTGCCAATGGTACTTGTTCTGCTTGCTATAGGCGTAATAGGATATATAGTGCTTCTTTTAAGAAAGATGTCAGACACACCGCCCCTTATAACGGTTTTATGTATTGGAGCCATGTATATAGGCATCATCCAGATGATCCTGTTTGTGATACAGATATTTAAGATCACACCGTTTGAAGGCTTGATCGGTTCGTCTAACTATTTCCCTGCCGTTGAATTTGTCCCGCTCATGGAGCTGCCATTCTGCTGTATCAGCATGGCAGCACGGCTTATCATAAGAAAAATATATGAGTGGAATATCGACGAGGAGCATAAGGATGAATTCTATGAAGGAAAAGGATTTATAGGAGAACTCAATGAGATCCTTAATAACTCCCTTACGTGGCCAGTTGCCGCATTAATTGCCATGCTCCCGATCCTTGCATTTATCCTTGGTATCATGTCACTGTTCGGGCAGTACCCTGACCGGGCAATAAGAGTATGGACGGAAACAGCACAGTGGAATCTTTCTAAGATGAAAGCACCGCCCAATGTGGAAATGGATGAACATTACTTGTGTACAGTGGCAGCCGGTGGGCATGAAAGAGTGGTTAAGCCCATAAGAATGGGAGAGCGTCATGGGCATAAGATAGTAGTAAACAGACAGCTTCTCATAGCAAACGCTTTTGAACAGATACTAGAGGAAAAAACTCCGCGTATGCACAGGGCAATAAGGAACTTCTACGATAAGCACGGATATCCTGTGGCAAGGCTTATAAAGACAAAGTCAGTGGCCGATGTCGTATATTTCATAATGAAACCGTTGGAGATGCTGTTTTTACTGGTTCTGTACCTTGTGGATGCAAAACCTGAAAACCGTATTGCAGTACAATACATACCAAAAGAGGGTGGCAGATCATGAGTAATTCTGGGATTGCAATAAATATACCGCTTATACTATGCGGATGCTTTTACGCACTTTTGTGCGTATTCAGCATTGTTACAGGCATTATATATATGTTGGGAAGGAGAGAGCTGAATCCATTGGAATTATCGGACAGTTTCATGGAAAAGCTGCAGGATCCTGATAAGCTTAAGAAATTTACAAAGAAGATGGGGCTTGTAACCTTTATTGTCGGCATAGTCCAGGGGATCACGGCGTTTGCAATATTCATGCAGGGAAAAGATATTTATTATTGGATAGCCGTAGGGTTTACTCTGTTTTCAATCTTTTCAGTAGGATACAAGCTAAAAGGTAAGATCAATGCTTTTCCGCTGCTTAAGCTTGCGGCATACTTGGCAATACTGGTGATTCTTATGCTTAGCAGCACAAGAGCCCTGTTTCTCCAATACAAATGATATAAGAGCAGGACAGACAGATGGAACATGATGTTTTCTTAAAGAAATACACAACACATCTTAATGAAAACCAACTTAAGGCCGTCCAGACAGTGGACGGTCCTATTCTGTTGCTCGCAGTTCCGGGATCCGGCAAGACAACCGTGCTTGTAACAAGACTTGGATATATGGTCTATTGTTCCAATATCGCCCCGCGGAACATACTCACACTGACTTATACGGTATCAGCGACCAAAGATATGCAGATGAGATTTGAAAAGATCTTTGGAGAAGGCAGTTCGCAGGGCTTGGAATTTAGGACGATAAACGGTATCTGCTATAAGATGATCCAGCAGTATGCCCGCCTTACAGGTAAATCTGAAGACTCCATCTTCAGACTTATTACAGATGAAAAGGAAGGTGCAAAGATCATATCGGATATCCTTGCAGATATCTTGGATGAATACCCCACAGAAAGCGATATTAAGGCAGTAAAGACGCTGATCACATACTGTAAGAACATGCTTCTTACGGATGAGGAGATAGAAAAACTCGGAAATGATGAAGGTTTAAAACTTCTTGAAATATATAAAAGATACAATGCTTATCTTAGGCAAAACAGGCTCATGGATTATGACGATCAGATGATTTATGCATACAGGATGCTGAAGTCATCGGAGGATCTTCTTAAGATGTATAGAAACAAATACCAGTATATCTGCGTTGATGAGGCTCAGGATACCTCCAAGATACAGCACCTTATCATAGGTATGCTTGCGGGCAGGGATGGAAATCTCTTTATGGTCGGGGATGAGGACCAGAGCATCTATGGTTTCAGGGCAGCTTATCCCGAGGCTCTGCTTGATTTTGAAAAAGATCATCCGTCAGCAAAGGTGCTTGTAATGGATCAGAATTACAGGTCAAATGCCAAGATAGTTGCGGCTGCAGATCTGTTCATCCAGCATAACA
>DPZM01000180.1:0-2328 GCA_003535955.1 Lachnospiraceae bacterium
GACCGCCAGTAATAAAGTATCTTTGGCACATGTACTATCTTTTTCGCGTTGTGGGTAAGCCTTAAAATAAGGTCATGGTCCTGTGAACCGTCGAACTGTGACCTGAACAGCCCCGTATTATCAACCAGCTCTCTTGAAAAAACCGAAAAATGGCAGATATAGTTATTGGCCCTTAGATTATCTATGGCAAAGTCAGGCTTAAAATGCAGGGTGATCATGTTGTCGATATTGTCATCCTTAAAGGTCGCCTCATCACAGTAAATATAGTCTGCTTTGCCCCCGTCCTCATTACATATTACCTTCATATACTCGTACAGGGCACTAGGATGCAGGATATCATCATGATCAAACAGTCCTATATAAGACCCTGTTGCCATTTCAAGGCATTTATTGGTATTGCCCGATATCCCCAGATTTTCATCAAGCTTCTTATACCTGATACGCTTATCATCCCGCGCATATTCCCTGCAGATATCTCCTACGCCCTTATGGTCATCATCCGACCCGTCGGCAAGACAGAGCTCCCAGTTTTTGTAGGTCTGGTTCCTTACGGAATCTATCATCTGCCGTAGAAAACCATCCGGAGTGTTGTAGAGGGGAACCAGAATGGAAAACATGATATCCTCGGAAAACTTCGTTCCCTCCTGGGCCTTCCTTGTCTCTTCGTCCGGCATGCTCAAGGTTCCGTAGCTCTTATAAGCCGCCTTCTCGATCCTCTTGCTCTTTATCTTGGCCATAAGGTTTTTTAAGTTACCGTATCTCTTTATCCTTGTGATCAGGTTTTTAAGATGCGAATAAGCAAGCCTTATGGGATATATACTCTTCCACAGCTTACTCTTGCGTATCTTATCGAGCTTATATGTAAGGTCTGCATTGGCCGCTTCCAGGTCGACCACTCTCGCGGTCAGTTCTTCACACTTATTGCGTTCCTTCTCATACAGGTCCTTATAATATTCATTCTCCTGCTTTATCCCGTCCCCTGAAGGGTTCATAAATGTCTCCCAGCTTAATATAATTTATTCCTGTAAGTCCGGACTTTTTAAACATGGCCAGCCTGTAGGTCTTGTCCTTATCGAGCATGCTTACCGGTATCTTACACTTGAAGCCCGTCAGAAACAGGTTTTTCTCGTTAACAAATACAACAGCCACGTCCTCACGGTTCTTCTTGAAGGTATCAAAGATCATACACTCATCTCCATCTGCAAGGGCAATGTATGTATCATACAGGGCATTGTCCCTTCCCGTAAGGGTAGCCCATCCTTCGATCAGGCAGTAATCCTCGTCCTCCTTCATGATACCGCGGAAGGAGTCCGTCCTTTCTATATTGAAGTGGAGCCTCTTTGATCCCTTGTATATCCTGTTGCCGGTCTTGTCGTAACGGACCGTTCCGTCATCCTTACTTATCAGCTTAAGTATCCTTGCCGCTGCCTTAGGATCATCAACCCTGCTGCTCCTCGATGCCCTTCTCTCATGATCGGCAATAATGTTTACCGTATAATCAAGATTATCGGGTATAAGATTGACCGAGTAGTAAGGATCGCCCTTCTCCCTTATAAAGGGGTGAGAATCATAAAGGAGCTGACGTTCTTCCTTAAGCCTTGCGTATTTAACATCATCGGTATGATCAGTGCCCCTTGAAAGGGACTCATGATGGAAGAGTATGCATTCATTCAATACCACATTTTTATAGCCTTCTTCATAGAGCTTAACACACAGATCCACATCATTGTAGCCAACTCCCATTTTATCATTAAAACCGCCACATTTAAAGTATTTTTCCCTGCTCACGCAAAGGGCCGCTCCCGTCACGGCAAGGACATTGCGGTTAAATACATTTATCCCGTAGTAGTAGGGCTTATCATCCGGAAAAGTCGCCAGCTTGTGTGTAGGGCCGCAGTCAAGGCTCACTGTTATACCCGTGTGCTGTATAATATTGCCCTGAGGGTAGTAAAGCTTGGCCCCGACCGCACCTATATGGGGGAGGGATGCATATGCATACATCCTCTCAAGTGTGGTGTCATCCGTGAGTTCTATGTCATCATTTAAGAACAGAAGATATCCACCCGATGCTTCCTTTGCTCCCAGATCGCACATCACGGAAAAATTGAAGTCCATCTCCTCGTAAATATATTTTACCGGTATGTCCTTTTTAAGATCCCTGAGAAAATCCTCTATCTTAAGGCCTTGTGCGGAAGAACTGCCGTTATCGACAACGATTATCTCAAGCTTCTTGTTCCTGCTCTTCACATAATTGTTCTTTATGCTCGTAAGGCAGTTTATCAGGATATCGCTGTGATCCTTTGAAGGGATTATGATAGAAAGGTCAAG
>DPZM01000180.1:2502-14679 GCA_003535955.1 Lachnospiraceae bacterium
GATTCATTCCTTAAGCGGATGTATTTCTGCGATTGATTCTGCCATGTGTATTCCGCGTATATTTCATCTTCATCCGCGCTCTCATCCGGAATATGAGTCAGAACTTTGGGTATATGGTGCACTTTTTCCGTCTTCTCGGCTGCCCTTAAGAGGAATTCGTACTTAAGCTCCGATTCATTCATATCAGGGCCCGGATCGGACCTCATCTCTTCGATCACCGTTCCGGCGATCCCGGATCTTACCATATAGGATCCACCGATATAATTGCAGTTAAGAAGGGTGTCGGGCGACCAGTCCGGCTTAAAGTATGGGACGTGCCGTTTCTCTTCATACAGCCTGTCCTCATCCCAGTAGATAAGGTCAGCACCGTCGCAGGAAGCCGGAGCTTCCTTAAGCTCCTCCTTCTCATAAAGGTTCCCTTCTTCTCCCAGCAGGACATACCCTTTATCACCCGGATCAAAGGCTGCGCCGTCATAAACGATCGCCTTAAGATCCGTTATCATACAAAAAGGGAAATCCGCAGGATCCTGCCCTTCCCCCTTCTTTATCTGTTCATTCAGGCAGAAATAACCGTAAGGATCCGTCTGTTTCCTTATCTCATCCATATACTCTTCGGTAAGAGCGCGCCTGTCAAATAGTCCCATATTTATACACATCCTTCATCAAATGCTTTTGTTATATCTTAATCCATCAGGGATCACCTCGGCTTCCCGCCGCCCTGCCTTTACAAGCACCCTGTCCACCAATGTGGGATCCTTCTTCATGCTCTCCGTATTCCTGACAAAGAGCTCCTTCATGGAAGAAAACATCTCATCTTCAAGGTTTAATACCTCATATTCAAGTATTAACTCCTCCGTCTCTCCGGGAAGCTTCATAAAATGAAGCTGGGGATCATGGGTATCAAAGAGGATCAGGTCCTCACCGCCGATATATCCGTTCGTCAGAAATCTCTCCAAAGGCTTCTCAAGCCCCATACCGGTGACAGTCTTAAGCTTCTTTATCCTTATCAGACAGGGGTATTCGGTCGGATCGACTCTCAGCTCACATACATCTTTCTCTACCGGTATCCTCATGCTTACATCATGACCCTTAACATCCGCAAAGAGAGATATCTGTTTGTCGGAAGTAAATCCCAGCCCGGTTCCGTAATAGATCATGGGATTGCGCAGATTCTTATACCTGAATTCCTTACCGGCCGCTTCCACGGCATCCGCGCATACCGTAGGCATAAGCTCATGCATTACGGTAAGGGATGCGGCACCCCCTATTATACTCAGCTGGAAATGCTCCTCAAGCCGCCTGAATATTTCTTTTTCCGGTATGCTTATCCCGAATTCGGCATAAAGATCAAGTCCTCTTCTCTTTAAGTACTTAAGAAATGCCGAATTTTTATGGCCTTCAATATAGTAAAACAGGGCCCTGTAGATTATAAATCTATCGGGTATGGGGAAAGGCCGGGTCCACTCGTAATCCAGGATGTTCCATACCCCGTTCTCCTTCTTAAACCTGTCAAATACGATGTTGGTAAATATAAGGTCAAGATTTGACACCTTTCCCGACTTGTATTCTCCCTCCACAGCTTCGCCGAAAAGCTCTGTAAATCCTTCACTGTTTTTAAAATCATCGCGGCATACGGATGATATGAACTTCTCATACTGCTTAAGCAAAAGGAGCATACGTTCATATTCACCCTTTGCTTCAAGGTCATCAAGATATTCCTCCAATGTCAACCCGGTAAGATATTCAAAATACACTGTCTCGGTTTCACCCACATTGCCGCCGTCAACCGATGCCATACCGCTTGCAGAGCCGGACCTTGTACATACATTCGGCCTGGCCCCTGTATTCTCATACTCCTTTAACAGAGCCAGATAATTAACATATATGCTGTCTATATGATCGTTAGCCTGAGGACTTAGCGCCCTCTTATAAACCTCCATGCCCGATCCGTTTATATTCCGTGATATTACCGTTGCGGTCCTTAGGTTTATTGCTCTCTCGCTGGAAAACTTGGCATATATCGGAAGCTTTTCTTCTGTCCCTGCCCCTTCCTTTTGCGCCAGCACAAGAAAGGAATTGGCAAATTCGCTGAACTGTCCGTTCCCGATGAGGGTATCAAAAACCTTCGTTTCATCAAAGGTCAGTATCCTGTCGGCATCAAAGTTCCGGATATTTGTATTAAGCTCACCCATGCCCGGAAGCCGGTCATCGGAATAAATGGTATGCGGGAGCTTGTAATCCGGATAGGGATAATAGAACCTGCTCTTATATCCGGAATCCTCAAGAAGCTTCTTAAGGCCATGTTTAGAGAAGGTTCTCACCCCTTCCTTGTCCCTGTAGCCCTCGATCCCGTCGTAGAAACCGCCGGTATGGTCTTCCCTGCAGCCTGCGAAATACTTAAGGCCCAGCTGATTCTCAATGGCTATTATAAGCCGCCCGTTCTCACTTAAGTGCCTGCTCACCCTGTTTAGGATATCATGATAGGGATCCCGGCTCTTTATATAGCTTGCGGCATATTCAAGCACTCCGATAAGGGTGATATAGTCGTATTTTTCTTCAATATCCTGCTCAACATCCTCGAAATTGCCGACTATTATATCTATATTGTCAAGCATCTTGTGCCTTACAGCGTTGATCGTACTGCGCTTCTTTGACAGCTCGATGCAGGTGACATGTCCGGCAAGCCTTGCAAGACATCCCGTTACAGCCCCGCAGCCTGCCCCTATCTCCAGCACCTTATCCGTCTTCTTTATGGGCAGGAAGCTGCAGATATTCTCCCTCTCATTCGACAGATGGTACATAACCGACCATGACCTTGTATTCTGTATGACGGCAGGGTATTCGGCCTCGGCATGCTCACTTACAAGCTTAAGGAGCAGGTCCTCACCCGCGCCCTCACTGTAGAGGTCGACACCCCCGTAATAATTAAGATTCAGCACCACGTTACCGATGGCTTCCATTTTATCCTTGTCAGTCTTCATCCTCACTTCTCACCGTAACGATAGAGTCCATATCGTAGAAACCTGTTGTATTCTTTGAAGAGATCACCGTTAGATTAAACACATCATAGAGCCTGTGATAAACGGTGAATTCACCCTCCCTGTAGCCCACACATCCAAGGGAGATAAGATATTCCCCTCCCTGAAGGCTCATGTTCTGGGTAAATGTAACAGTCAGGACATCCCCCTTATTTCTGGTTCCCGTCGTTATCTTCTCAAACATGGTATTGGTACCGGTTATCTCGGTTCCCTGCATGTTCTTAAAGGACAGGGCTATAATGGGATCCTGTATCGTATCAAAGAACCTTACCTTAACCTTAACCGTGAATTCTTCACCCTTTATAATGGTGTTGGTTATCTCACCCGCATTGTCATAGGCACAGAAATCCTCAAATTCCGCAAGCCCGCTCCCGTACTCGTCCTTGTTGGGATTGAGCTGCATCTTATCCTTCCACCTGCTGCCCTTATTTATATCACTGCTCTTGCCGGTATCGGTCTTTTGATCAAGCTGGCCCACAAGGACCTTCTTGTACATATCGATAATTTCCTTGGGCGCTCCGTCGCCTATCTTGACGCCCCTCTCAAGCAATACCACCCTGTCACAGTACTTGCTTATTGACGATAAGTCATGACTTACGAAGAGGATGGTCTTCCCCTGCTTCTTGAACTCTTCGAACTTACGGTAGCACTTGTTCTGGAAGAATACATCACCGACAGACAGGGCCTCATCAACTATCAGTATCTCCGGATCGATGTTTATCGCAACCGCAAAGGCCAGACGGACAAACATACCTGACGAGTAGGTCTTGACCTTCTGGTAGACAAAGTCACCTATATCCGCGAAGTCAAGTATATCCTGAAGTCTTGCATCAATCTCTTCCTGTGAAAAGCCTATCATGGTTCCGTTAAGGTAGATGTTTTCTATACCGGTAAACTCCATGTTAAAGCCGGCTCCCAGTTCAAGAAGAGCTGATATCCTTCCGTTTATCTTAACCTCTCCGGCAGTGGGGTTAAGGACACCTGTGATTATCTTAAGGATCGTTGATTTGCCCGAACCGTTGGTTCCTATGATACCCACGGTCTCACCCGTATGAACCTTAATGCTCACATCGTTAAGGGCATAGTGCTCCCTGGAATTGATGTGTCCCGGAAGGTGGAGGGCCTCCTTGAGCCTGTCCCTGTTCCTGTCATAGAGCTTATATACTTTTGTAAGATGGTCAACACTTATCGCTACGTTATTTTCCATGGTTTAATATTTTATAATACGTCTGCAAAATGAATCTTTAACCGTTTAAATACAAGAGCTCCTATACCGAAGGTTATCGCCGTCAGTATCCAGAAATACGCCGTCGAATAAAAGGTCTCGTAAAACCCCAGCTTATCGAATATGGCTGACCTGTAGCCTTCCACCACATAGGTCATTGGATTAAGCTTTATTATAAACCGGACCACCGGCTTGTCATCAAGAAGATGCAGGTTCCACAGAATGGGCGTAGCCCATATCCCAACCTGCAGGGCTATTGAGATCATCTGTCCCAGATCCCTGAAAAAAACGATCAGGGAACAGGTTATGTAGGACAGCCCCAGCACGAACATAAACATACAGAAGGAATAATAAATAAGCTGCAGAGTATACAGATCCGGATAATACCCGTAGCAGGCAAGAAGTATCAGGGTAAAAACTATAAAAAACAGATGAACAAAAAGTGCTGATACTATCTTTATTATCGGAAGGATGCTTATCTTGAAAACAACCTTTTTTACCAGATAGTTATACTCAAGAAGGGCATTGGTCCCGCTTGATAAGGCTTCGGAAAAGTAGAACCAGGGTACAATTCCCACTATCAGCCACAATATATACGGTATCTCCATGTCACCCTTTATGTTTGTAGCCCTTCCCGGCATAACAACACCGAAAACAAACCAGTAAAGGAGTACCGTGATCACGGGAGGAACAAATCCCCAGAAAATTCCGAAATATGAACCTGCATACTTGGTCTTAAAATCGTTTTTCGCAAGCTTCCATATAAGCTTTCTGTTCTGATAAAGCTCTATCGGAAGAACCACTATCCTGTCATAAAGCTTTACAAAAACAAAATAAAACCCGTCAAGGATAACACAGGAAATTATCTTCTTGATCATTTCCTGTGTTCTGTCCGCAAGCGGGTTGTGGTGCAAGATTATATACAGATTAAAACATACTACAGCGACCGATACAGCAGTGATCAGTTTCTTCTTTCTGGACATATTAACCTATCTTGTCCTTTCCAAGATCTTTAATTCCGCCCCATTTTTTATCCTTATCCGATATCGTAAGCTCCAAACCTTCTTCAACAGGCCAGTCAATGCCTATATCCGGATCATTCCACATTATTCCGCCTTCATCCCCGGGATGATAAAAGTCGGTGCACTTATATACGAATTCGGCATAATCCGAAAGCACGAGAAAACCATGGGCAAAGTTCTTTGGAATGAAAAACATTTTCTTATTCTCCTCTGACAGCCTTACCCCAAACCATTTTCCGTAAGTCTTTGATCCAGGCCTTATATCCACCACAACATCAAATACTTCTCCCCTTATGACTCTGACCAGCTTATCCTGTGGGAATTCCTTCTGAAAGTGAAGTCCGCGAAGTACTCCTTTTTTTGACGCCGACTGGTTATCCTGAACAAATTCCATATCTATCCCGGCTTCCTTAAAGTCATTGTAATTATAGGTTTCCATAAAGTAACCCCTTTCATCACCGAAAACAGTGGGGGTGATGACCTTGAGGCCTTCGATCGTAGTTGTTTCAACGGTTATTTTGCTCATTTTTAATTTCCTCGTTCATTGATTAAGTATTATATTCCAAGGTATGTCATACTTTGGTCCATTAGTATCCCAGATAGCTTTGGTTCATGTCCACATTCCCGGATATTCCGTCAACATGACCCTTGGATGTATACTGCCACAGATCGTAGCGGCCCGAATAGGTGGGGCCTGCAGGATTATACTGGGCAAGCCATATCTTGGCACCTGATAACGAAGATGCGTTCATCTTGCTTGACAGCCATGTCTTATTCGCATATACACCGGGTGTATATCCCGCTGACTTAATGGTATTGCAGAATGCCTTTATTATCGCTGTTCTCTCAGATGCAGACAGTTCATTGTAACCGGGCCTCGGGGAGCTCTCGCAATCCATAAATACGGGATAGTTGATACCGTATCCCGAGCATAGGGCAGCACACATACTTGCTTCCTCAACTGCTTCAGTCTCGTTAATGGCTGTCGTAAAGAAGTATACGCCTACCTTAAGGCCTGCAGCCTTGGCTCCCTTTATATGAGAAGTAAAGTACGGATCCTGTATCAGAGAGCCCGTGCTGGCACCCCTGTAACCGCATCTGATGATCACGTAAGATACACCTGATGCCTTGACAGATGCCCAGTTAATGCTCGGCTGATACTTTGAAACATCGATACCCAGAGTTCCCGAGCCCTTGCTAAGTTTTCCGTCAGAAGCAAAACTATACTTGATCCCCTGAATGATCTGTTCACCGGTCACATAGGTATGATCACTCTTATAGTAGTAAGTATGTCCGTCTATGTCCTGCCATCCGGTGTAGAGGAATGCTTCCTGCTTACGGTAATATGTTGCGTATTTTCCTGACTTGTAATCACCGTAAGTAGCAAGCCTGTATTCATCCCCATCCTTTACATACAGTGCGTTTTTACTTGCGTCATAAAGCTTGGCATCGTCACTGTAGTTTCCTTCCTTTTCGGTAACGGTAATCTTCATAGTTGTCTGTTTACCGTTGCTGCAGGATGCGGTGACCGTAACTTCTCCGGGCTTGGCACCCGTTATCTGGCAGGTACTCCCGTTATCCGTGAGCGAAGCTATCGCTATATCACTGACACTCCACGAAACTGTTGAGCTGTCCGGTTTGTAAGTTGCGGTCAGGTTTACGCTTGCCCCGACAGCTACTGTGTCTGTCCCGGATATCGATAAAGATGCTTCATCAACGAGCGACGAATCCGGCGACGGCGTGGGCGTGGGACCGGCCGGTTCTTCGATCAGGCTCTGTGCAGGTGCAGATGTAGGCGTGGGTGTAGGTGTAGGGGTAGGCGTAGCTGTAGGGGTGGGGGTGGGAGTAGGAGTGGGTTCTTCCTTCTGTTCCTCTTTTTCCTCCTCTTTATTCTCATCAGAAGGTCCTGTTAAAATGTCCTCTTCATTGGAAGCCACCATATACCCGACAGGGACTGAGAATCCGATCACCGAATTCCTGAAACCCGCTTTTCTGGTACCCGTTCCCAATTCCTTAAGTGCGGCAAGGAATCCTCCTGACTTCTTTACCGACACTGCCGTCTTGCTTATGTCCGGCGTAGCCTCTATATATTCCTCACCATTTGCTTCCCTGGTCGATTCGCACCATTCAACTGTGTCAATATTGGCAGGTGCACTTGTTTCAACATCGGCAGCCTGGTTGCCGTTAGGATCCTCCAGGGCAACATTTACTTCCTTCTCTGACTTTATCTCATCCCTGATATTTGCTATTACCTTATACTCTATCGCGGCCTTAACCGAAACAAGCTGTTTCTCCTGCGGAAGAATATAATCAGCCAGGGAATCGGACGGATTAAGCGTTACGTCATAATCACCCGCGGCAATATTCTCAATATAGATGGTTCCATCCATATCATCATCCTCATAGACTTCACCATCATCAGTATTTTCGCTGTCATCTCCCTTGTTTTCGGCAACGGTAACACTCCATGTTACTCCCTTTACAAGCGTATCTTCATCATCAACAAGCTTTATCTTAAGATCCTTTTCAACCGAAGACAGCTCCAGGGACAAAGCTCTGGCCCTTTCAGGCTCCGGTTCCTCCGTAGCTTCCGGTATCACCTCCTCGGTAACTGCTGTAACAGCTTCATAGCTCTCATCATCCTTGTACCGGGTCAGGCTCTTGATGGCCAGCGCCTTGTTCTCTTCACCCTGATAGTTTGCATATGCCGCTGTTGTCATGATGCCGGTGATAAAAATTATCACGCCCATGGCAGCTATACTCCACTGTATAGGTGTAACCTTCTTGATCCGTTCGATGAACTGTTTCTTTCTCTCTTCAAAAGAAACCACTTTGGCGGTCTTATCAATGACCTTCTTGTCCTTCCAGTCAGCCGATCTCTTTCTGAATTCAGAGGGTCCGCTCTTTTTCTCCCCTCTTTCCCTCTTCGATATGCCCTCTGTCTTCTTCCCGGATCTTGCTTTTTCCGTTTCTTTTTCTGTTTTTTCTTTTTTATCTGCCGCAGGCTTCTTTACGCTGCCCGCTTTTGCTTTTTCTTCCTTCCTGACCGGAGCCCGCTTCTTAGCTCTTGCTTCGGTGCTTTTTTTATTCTTCTGTGTGTCCTGTGTCTTTTTCTTCTTTCTTGCAGGTATATGCTCTTCCTCAGCCGGTCTTTCACCTGCAGCGGCTTCCCTGAATATTTCGGATATGTCCGGAATATCTTCCGGTCTTTCCGCCTTTGCGGCTATTTCAGTCTTTGCATTTTTTTTCGTCTTTGCGGATTTTTCTGTTCTTGAAGGTTTTTCTGTTCTTGAAGGTTTTTCTGTCCTTGCGGATTTTTCTGTCCTTGCAGGTTTTTTCTTTCTCTTCCTGACAGGTTCCAAACCTTCATCGGGCTCTTTTTCCGCTTTTATCGTTTCATGTTCTGCTTCAGCTTCCGCCTTCTTTGCGGCTGTTGATTTTTTCTTCCTCTTTTTTTTCTTGAGCTCGTCGGATTTTATGATTATCTTTTCGGCTTCATCGGCATCTTTTGCCTCTTTTAATTCCTTCCTTGTCTGCTCTTCTATACTGGCAGCAAGATCATCAAGCTTCTCTATTTCCTTTTTGAGATCCTCCGACCTGAGTTCCTTAAGGTCCTTTTTCGCGCTCTTAAGATCCGCCGTATCTCCGAAATGAATATCCAGTTTTGGAATCTCGAATGTATCGGCAAGACTCACTTCACCAAGCGGTTCATATCCGTCCCCGTCCCTTAACACACTGTTTACTTCCTCAACTGCCTTCGACAGGAATTCATCCGATGACCTCCTGCTTGCTTCTACAATGATATTATTCTCAAGATCCTTGAAGGACTTGTCGTCAAGATCATCCCTGTTTCTGAAATTACCGGAACTCACCCAGCTGCTTCCCAGTTCATCAAGCTTGGTTCCGAGCGATTTCTTCTTTTTGGTTCTTTTTACTTTTTCAGGTGTATCATCAGCAGTAACTTCCCTGATCTCCGTATCTTCCGGGGCAGCCTTATCAGGTATGGCAGCGGCTTCCTCTTTCATCGGTGCTTCGCCGGATTCCTGTTTGGTATCTGCTTCTTTTAACGCCCTGTTAAACTCTTCATCGGACGCAAAGTCATACGCCGGCATGTCCTTGTCCGACTTATCTACCGCCCATTTCTCATCCACAACAGGCTGGGTCCACTCATCCTTGGTCTTTTTACGTGACCGGGCATCCATCTCTTCTTTTTTTATCCTGTAGCTGTCCCAGTCGACTGTGGTATATTTAACCGGTTTTCTGTTTTCACGCGTATCCTTATCGTCCTTCATTTCTTCCCCTCATGTCTGATGACATTTACTCCCTCGCATAATACGTAATGTCCCCTTTAAACCCTACAGTCCGTTAGCCACATCCGTCAGGTATCTTCCGTATTCCGTCTTAAGAAGCGGCTGTGCCAGCTCGATGAGCTGGTCTTTTGTAATAAATCCTCTTCTGAAAGCTATCTCTTCTATGCAGGAAACATACATCCCCTGTCTCTTCTGTATGGAACTGACAAAATCAGCCGCCGCGAGAAGCATGTCATGATTACCTGTATCGAGCCAGGCAAATCCCCTGCCCAGTGTCTCCACATGAAGCAGCCCCCTCGACAGATATTCATTGTTGATGCTGGTTATCTCTATCTCGCCTCTTGCAGAGGGCTTGACATTTCTTGCTATCTCAACCACGTCGTTATCATAAAAATATAATCCCGGAACAGCATAATTGGACTTAGGATCCTGCGGTTTCTCCTCGATGGAAACGGCCATTCCTTTCTCATCTATCTCAACCACCCCGTATTCCCTGGGATCCCTGACGTAATAACCGAATATTGTTGCACCCTTCTCCCTTGCCGCAACCTGTCTTAACATCTTTGAAAAGCCCTGTCCGTAAAAAATATTGTCTCCCAGTATGAGGGCTGCACTGTCGTCACCTATAAAATCGGCACCTATGATAAAAGCGTCCGCAAGGCCTCTGGGATATTCCTGAACGGCATACTCCATCTTAAGTCCCAGTTGTTCACCTGTCCCGAACAGTTCCTTAAACATCGGAAGATCTCTGGGTGTTGATATGATCATTATTTCCCTGATATCCGCAAGCATAAGTATAGACAGCGGATAATAGATCATGGGTTTGTCATACACAGGCATCATCTGCTTACTGACTGCCTTGGTTAGAGGGTACAGCCTCGTACCCGATCCGCCCGCAAGAATAATTCCCTTCATCCTCAATCCTTTCCATAATCAAGAAATCTTATACATATCCGAATAATATTTCTGATAATCACCGCTTGTAACGTTCTTCATCCAGTCTTCATGTTCGAAGTACCACTTTATCGTAAGCTTTATCCCATCCCTGAACATGGTCTCCGGCTCCCAGCCGATCTCTGACTTTATCTTGTCGGGAGCTATCGCATATCTTCTGTCGTGTCCCTTCCTGTCCTCTACATAGGTAATAAGATCCTTTGATACATTTTTCTTCCTGGGATCCGAGTCGGGAAGCATCTCCTGAAGAGTCTCGATAATGATATTTACGATCTCTATATTCTGCTTCTCGTTATGTCCGCCTACGTTATATGTTTCAAAGAGCCTTCCCTTTTCCTGGACCATATCTATTGCCTTGGCATGGTCTTCAACATATAACCAGTCACGGACATTCCTGCCGTCTCCGTACACGGGAAGCTTCTTCCCGTTCAGGGCATTGTTTATGATAAGGGGGATGAGCTTCTCCGGAAACTGATAAGGCCCGTAATTATTGGAGCAGTTGGTAATATTGGCAGGGAACTTATAAGTATCCATATAAGCCTTCACCAGCATATCCGATCCCGCCTTGCTCGCGGAATATGGACTGTGGGGCGAGTAGGGTGTCGTTTCATAGAAATAACCCCCGTCCTCCGGGAGAGATCCGTAGACCTCATCCGTTGATACATGGAGGAACTTCTTACCTTCCTTAAAGGTCCCGTCAGGAAGCTCCCAGGCGGCCTTCGCGCAGTTAAGCATCACTGCGGTTCCAAGAACATTTGTCTGCACGAATACCTCGGGATTCTTAATAGACCTGTCCACATGACTCTCTGCCGCAAAATGAACCACCCTGTCTATGTCATTGTCGGCAAATATCCTCCCGATGGCATCCTTGTCACATATATCAGCCTTAACAAAGGTGTAATTATCTCTTCCTTCAACTTCCTTTAAATTCTCAAGGTTGCCCGCATATGTAAGAGCATCTGCGTTTATTATCCTTATCTCATTATCATATTTTTTGAACATGTAATGAATATAATTGGAGCCTATAAAACCCGCTCCACCCGTAACAAGATATGTTCTCATTTTAGTTTCCTCTCGTAACTTGTTGATCGCGGTCTGCTGTCAAAAGGGCATAGTAATCCCTTATACGGCATAGCCTATAGTATTATACCATCAAAGGCCTGCAATATCAAATATTTCCTCACTTATGGGGATATCCGTATCCATCAGCGCACGGTCTTCACCGTACATCGGATGGATCATGATCTCTATGGTTTTGCTGTTTATGAGGGCTTTTAATTCTTCCCTCGGATAAGATATGAAATCCTTATAAGATCCGAACAGGTCGGATGTGGAACCGGCAAGCTTTTTAACTCTGGCATTAAAGAAACTTTTATATATCCTGTTAGGCAGGCTTCCGCCCTTATATAGGTTGCGGCTTAACCTGATATAGTCAAGATCATATTTGGTACCCAGCTCCTTAAGTGCCGTAAAAACAGGATAGTTGGTATGAACATGATGGTGTGAATCAATGTGCATGTTTGTAAAGCCAAGGCTGAGGAAACGCCTTATCTGTGCGTCAAATTCATCCCTTATCTGATCTATGGACTGGCGGTCCATATAAAGCCTGTATTTGGTATTGTGATAGA
>DPZM01000157.1 GCA_003535955.1 Lachnospiraceae bacterium
AAGGCATCCCTTGCAACCAACTCCTTTATGTCGGCTGCATCCTTCCAGGAGACCACCAAGGTACTTACCGAGGCGGCCATCAAGGGTAAGGTCGATCCTCTTATCGGACTTAAGGAGAACGTTATAATCGGTAAGCTGATACCTGCAGGAACAGGTATGAGAAGGTACCGCGAAGTAATGCTCGATACAAGCATAGCCGATGCTTCCAAGGTTATAGCAGTACCTGAGGAAGTTGAGGATGAAATTGATGATGATATCCTTGATGATGAGTTCATTGAAGATGACGAACTTGCGGAAGAGCCTGTAGAAACTGAATAAACTGAGTATATAAGAAGGAACCGGAGACGAATGTGCTCCGGTTCCTTTTGATTGAAGTGCTTATGATCTTTTCACCATAAAATCCCGCGCTTTTCCTTAACCGGAGGTTCGTTTGACGATGATGAAGACACACCGCTCCCCTTGTTGGCATAATAAATCTTGTTTGTAAGATTTTCAGCGTTTGTCGTATAGGAAAAGGCAGTCTTTTCGGAAATCTTTCCCTCTTTTATCAGGTTAAGAAGGCTTGTGTTCATGGAGATCATACCTTCCTGGGATGAAGTATCGATAACCGAATCGATACTCTGGATCTTTTTCTCGCGGATGTTGGTCCTGATGGCAGGATTCAGGGTCATTATCTCAAAGGCCGGTACTATGCCGCCGTCAACTGTAGGAAGAAGCTGCTGGCTGACAACAGCCTGGAGGACCATGGATAACTGGATATATATCTGATGCTGTTGACTGGGTGGAAAGGCATCAATTATACGCTCTATGGTATTGGCAGCACCTACGGTATGAAGGGTGGACAATACAAGGTGCCCGGTCTCTGCTGCAGTCATCGCTACGCTTATTGTGTCGGAATCACGCATTTCACCAAGGAGGATCACGTCGGGACTCTGACGCAGGGATGCACGGAGGGCTGTCAGGTAGGATTCCGTATCGGATACAACCTCACGCTGGCTGACTATGCTTTTCTTGTGAGGATGCAGGTACTCAAGAGGATCTTCAAGAGTTATTATATGAGCTTCCCTTGTTGAGTTGATATGATCGACCATACAGGCGAGAGTGGTTGACTTACCCGATCCTGCAGGGCCTGTGATAAGAACAAGGCCTTTTTTCTTCTCGGAAAGGGATATTATTTTTTCCGGGATTCCCAGCTCTTCCGGCTGGGGAATGTGGAAAGTAATAACACGGATAACCGCCGATAAGGAACCACGTTGTTTATAGGCATTGATCCTGAACCTCGCAATACCCTGTAAGGCGAATGAAAAGTCATCATCTCCGGTTTCTTCAAGCCTGGTCATCTCCCTGTGACCGAGTTCATATATTGAGGCTATTATCTGCTCGGTATCCGAGGGCATCAGCCTTGATTCTCCCTGAGTGTACATACGGCCGTTAAGCTTGTAGGTCAGCTGACGGCCGGCGACTATGAAGATATCGGATGCTCCTTCACCGGTTATGGCTGCCAAGGTATCTACTATTGACATATCATTTCCTCCTATCTGAAATTATCTGCTTCCTGTCAAAGACTGGATGAGTTCATTGTATTCCAGCTCTCGATATGGAAGAGCCGTTCGTCCGTTTCGTCCGGATAATGGGTTTTAAGTGTAACGTAGAGAGTAAGAGAATCATTTATCGGTACGGTGTAGCTTAAAGTGACCGGATCGTCCCTGCTGGATTCTTCACTTGCAATGATGCTGTCGTTATCGGAAAAAAGAGCAGGCACTCCGCTGTAGTATTCACCTGCATTGTTGCAATTCTTTACGTGCTTACTGAGTAGCCCTTCTATATTGGCCATATATAACTCGGCTATTCTGTTAGCTTCGTAGTATTCACTTGTTCTTTCGGCGGTCTGCCTGCTTAAGTTTAAGTCAGAGTGAGCACTCAGGTATGTAAGTGCTGCGAAACTCACCATACTTAAGAGTACGAAAGCGGTGAGTACTGAACTTGTTCCGACATTTATGCCGCCCTTGAATTTCTTGTTCATTTTTATCCTCTGGCTGAATTCATGTATTTTGTTGCATCAAGTTCATAGATAACACTTGCGTCATCGGCCCGAACGATCTTTATATGCATGTTCTGGACAGCGCCGTTGGGAGTTAAAGTCACATCTCCCGCATATACAGCCCTTTCGGCCTCACAGGGATTAAATTCTTCGTCATAGAAAAGCATGATATATGAATCATCACCTTTTATCGCATAGGGAAATACTTCCATAATACTGTCAATATCGCCTGCTGTCCCACGCATTACTTCCGCATAGCCTGTGGCAATGGCAATTGCATGATTTAATTCATAAGTCTCCTTACCCATCATATGGGCCGAGACAAAACACTTAACACATACTGCTGCAGCCAGTGAAAAGAAGAGTATTGTAACGATCATCTCCATAAGAAAGAGCGATGACCGTGATCTTCCCGCATCATTCATACATAAATCTCCTTTAATGGTCCTTAAACCTGCTTATATCAAGTAGTATATAAGGATCCCTGTCATTCCGGTGTATCCGAATAGCTGTATAACGAAACATAGAATTCTGTTTTGTTTCCTTCCTCATCTTCGATATTGAAACGGTAGAGGGAATCGGATACCTTTGTAGAAGAAAAACGGTTAAGCTTTAAGATATTCTTGCCCGCACTTCTTACAAGGTCAATATCACCGCGAACGGTCAGCTCCTTAAGGAATCCGTCGTGTTCATATAAATATGTACAATATTCGTCACTGTTTACAAACTGTGACATTTTAAGAACAGGCCCTGCGCTATCCTCGATGATCTGAACTCCGTTCCTGCGGTCGTGCTGGTGCAGCTTCTCCGTAACGTAGGCAAGTGAGGTTCGTGATGAGAAGTTAACGCTCATATCATGGGCCGTATTCTTATAAATCCTGGCACCGAAAAGGACAACAAAAAGAGCAGAGAGCATAAAGACTCCGAAAACCGTTATCATGAAGATGATATCCACTATTGATCTGTCCCGTTTTAACAGGTTCATTCTTCGTAATCCCTTTCAATTATTGTTACATTTGGCATGAGGTTGCTTCCTATCGATTCGTAATCAATGATAAACCTCTTATGGTCATAATTAAGCCCGTAATGTTCTTCGATGTATTCAAGCGACGGAGGATACATGCCTTCGATCGAATAGCAGTGTACTATGTCGCGGTTTATGGCTTCCTCAAGTATCTGCCTCTGGTTGGCCGCATTGGATCCCGAAAGCCTGGTAATACCGATCAGGAACACCACGATTATTGCGGCGAACAGGACAATTGAGTAATTGATCGAGCTAAGTATTCTGGTTTTAAGATCAAGTCTGGTAAATCGGTTCATGGCTTGTTTATCCTATCGTGGTCATGATACTCATAAGCGGCATCATAACGGAAAGTAAGATCATACATACTATAATAGAGAAGATAATGACCAATGTAGGTTCAAGGATAGAGATGATGTTGCTTATCCTTGATTCAACTTCTTCGTCGTATTTTACGGCTATCTTTTCAAGGGCCTTGTCAACCGAACCGGACTTGCCGCTTACGGCGATCATTCTCGAATAGAGGTTATTAAATATACCGGCTTCAACAAGGGAAGCCGAAAAGGAACCGCCCTGCCTGACAAGGTCAAGACACTTGTCAATACGTCTGGATACGGATTCGTTATCAACCATTGTTGACACCATTTCAAGACTTTCTTCAGGCCGCAACCCGGCGTTCAGGGTAAGGGCCATACCGGAAGCAAACCTGCCGACGGCTATCTTCTCATAGAGGGTCCTTGTCAAGAAAAACCTGGTGCAGAAGGCTGTAAAGTAAACACGGCCGCGTTCCGTACGAAGAAAAATGACATAAAGAGCGATAAGTACCACAAGCAGGCTTATGAATACGACCGAATAGGTTCCTATCATGCTTCCGAACTGCATAAGTCCCTTGGAAAAGCCGGTCATCTCGGAACCCAGCTGGATAAATACCTGGTTGAAGATCGGCAGGACCTTGATGACCAGAACCAGAATTACAATAAACATCATGCCTATTATAATGAAAGGATACTTGAGCGAATTCTTTATACCTTCGGAGATATTCTGCTCCCTGGTATAATGGAAGGAGAGGGAATGCATTACTTCATCGAGCTTACCTGAGGTCTCACCTATACGGATCATGTCCAGGCAGTATTTGGGGAATACACCGGTCCGCTCCATTGCTTCATTAAGGCGGCGTCCCTCATGAAGACCCTGAAGGATGGTATCGAGTATCTCCTTACCTTCCCTGCTCATGGCATCCTCCTGCATGACTGTGATACCGTCCATGTGGTTAAGACCTGCGTCCAGGGTCATTGCGAACTGTTCACAAAAGAGAGCAAGTTCTTC
>DPZM01000221.1 GCA_003535955.1 Lachnospiraceae bacterium
GAAGGTGACGGATGAGGTGAGGTGATATAGCCTGACACCTGAGCCGGCACACAAGGAAATATACGAGGTACAATATGAAAAAGGAAGAACTTGAAAAGCTGACACTTGAAGAAGCATTTGAAAAGGTCGACCAAACACTTGAAGCCCTGTCGGGCGATGTGGCCCTTGAGAAGTCATTCGAACTCTACAAGGAAGGCATTGACCTGCTCAAATACTGCGACGAGAAGATAAAAGGTGTTGAAGGACAGATAATGATCATGAACGAGGAGGGTGAAATTAATGAATTTCAATGAAGAATTAAGAGACCGGGTAAGATATGCTGAGGAAATGGTCATAAAGAACGGAGTAATGGAGGAGGAAGGCTACCAGAAGACGGTATTGGCGGCCATGAACTACAGCCTTCTCTCGGGCGGCAAGCGGTTAAGGCCCGTGATGATGAGGGAAGCGGCCCTCATGTTCGGGGAAGATCATCCCTGCCTGTCGGCCTTCATGTCGGCGATAGAGATGATCCACACCTATTCACTGGTGCATGATGACCTCCCGGCACTTGACAATGACGAATACAGAAGGGGCAAGAAGACGACCCATATAGTTTACGGTGAGGATATGGCAATACTTACAGGTGATGCCCTTCTTAACATGGCTTTTGAAACGGCAACAGGCTCCCTTACCCTCTGTAAGGACGATCCGGTACTGCTCGACCGTGCTGTAAGGGCCCTTGGCGTACTTGCGAAGAAGGCAGGTATCTTCGGCATGATAGGCGGACAGGTCTATGATGTCGAAGCCGAGGATAAGGACTTAAAGCTTACCGAGGATTCCATCCTCTTTATCTTTAAGCTTAAGACGGGAGCCCTCATCCAGGCATCCCTTATGACGGGCGCTATCCTGGGCGGCGCATCCGATGATGACGTAGCCGTAATGGAGCAGGTCGGCGAAGCAGTGGGCATCGCATTCCAGATCCAGGACGATATCCTTGATGTGACCGGCAATCCCAAGGTTTTGGGTAAGCCGGTAGGGTCGGATGCCAGAAATAACAAGACCACCTACATTACCCTTAAGGGGCTTGAGGCGGCAACTAAGGATGTCGAAGCTTACTCCAATAAGGCGATAGTTCTATTACAGGCTCTTGATAAGAAGAATGAATTCCTGGAGGAGCTTATCAGGTTCCTTATAAAACGTGAAAAATAGGAGCAGTCGTGATTCTTGAAAATATAAAAAAGCCAAATGACATAAAGAACATAGCTCCCGATAAATACGACGAGCTGGCTCAGGAGATAAGGGAATTCCTGATAAACAAGATATCGGTGACGGGTGGACACCTGGGCTCCAACCTGGGCGCGGTCGAGCTTACCATGGCCCTTCACCTGGTTGCCAACCTGCCAAAGGATAAGATCATATGGGATGTGGGTCATCAGTCCTATACCCACAAGCTCCTTACGGGAAGGCGTGAGGGATTTGAGACCCTGCGTAAGTACGGCGGCATGTCGGGCTTTCCTAAGCGTAAGGAAAGTTCCTGCGATTCCTTTGACACGGGGCATTCCTCGACTTCGGTATCGGCGGGGCTTGGCCTTGTGAAGGCAAGGGACCTGAAGGGAGAGGATCACAGTGTGTATGCCGTTATAGGCGACGGGGCCCTTACGGGCGGTATGGCCTATGAGGCCCTCAACAATGCCGCAAGGCTTGATACCAACTATGTGATAATCCTTAATGATAACAACATGTCCATAGCCGAAAACGTTGGCGGCATGAGCAAGTACCTTCGCAAGATAAGGACTGCGGAGGCCTACAAGGACTTCAAGATAGGCCTTGAGAATACGCTTAACAAGATGCCGAGGGGCGAGCAGCTTGTAGATACCTTAAAGAGGTACAAGTCAGGCGTCAAGCAGCTGGTCGTGCCGGGCATGTTCTTCGAGGACATGGGCATTACCTATTTAGGCCCTGTTGACGGCCATGATATCAAGGCAATGGTAAGGATGCTCAAGGAGGCCCGCAAGCTTCCAAAGTGTGTCCTTGTCCATGTCATAACCAAGAAGGGCAAGGGCTATCTGCCGGCGGAGAGACATCCCGCACGTTTCCACGGTGCCGAACCCTTCGATATAGAGACCGGGCTTCCGTCAAGAAACCGGAAAAAGTCCAATTATACGGATGTTTTCTCAACGGTAATGACCAAGCTTGGTGCAAGGAATGAGGATGTGGTGGCGATAACGGCTGCCATGCCCGATGGGACCGGACTCAAGCGATTTTCAAATATGTATCCTGACCGTTTCTATGATGTGGGGATTGCCGAGGAGCATGCGGTTACCTTCGCAGCCGGACTTGCGGCGGGAGGCTTAAGACCCATAGTGGCGGTCTATTCATCCTTCCTGCAGAGGGCCTACGATCAGATCCTCCATGATGTCTGCATCCAGAACCTTCCCGTAGTATTTGCGATAGACAGGGCGGGCCTTGTGGGAGCGGACGGCGAGACCCATCAGGGTATCTTCGATATTTCCTACCTGTCATCGGTTCCCAACATGACCATTATGGCCCCCAAGAACAAGTGGGAGCTCTCGGATATGATGAAGTTCGCGGTTAAGTTCGAAAGTCCCATTGCCATACGTTACCCCAGGGGCGAGGCCTACGACGGCCTCAAGGACTTCAGGGCACCAATTGAATTCGGTAAGTCTGAGGTCATCTATGAGGAGAACGATATTGCCCTCTTTGCCCTCGGGAGCATGGTAAGGACGGCTGAAGAAGTAAGGACCGTACTCAAGGAGAAGGGGTATCCCGTAAGCCTTGTGAATGCCCGCTTCGCTAAGCCTATAGATACGGAAGTTTTGGAGGAGATGTGTAAGGGCCACTCACTCATAGTCACCATCGAGGAGAATGTCGCAAGCGGCGGCTATGGTGAGAAGGTCAGGGATTATATTTTTGACAATAAGCTTGACTGTGATGTGGAGATAATTGCCCTGCCGGATGACTACGTGGAGCATGGGAATGTAGATATCCTCAAACAGGAGGTCGGCATCGACACCGATTCCATAGTAAAGAAGGTCATCACAAGGTACTTAAGCTGGGGCAACAGGAACCGTAAGGATACGGATATATAAGCAGATGTTATGAAAAAGAGACTTGACGTTATATTGGTAAATGGTGGCTATGCGGCCTCAAGGGAGAAGGCCAGAGCACTGATCATGGCAGGCAGCGTCTTCGTAAAGGGACAGCGCGAGGACAAGGCCGGAAGCATGTTTGAGGAAGAGGGCATTGACATAACCGTTAAGGGAAGTCCCCTTAAGTATGTAAGCCGTGGCGGGCTTAAGCTTGAGAAGGCTCTTAAGGAATTCCCCATAAACCTTAATGACTGCATATGCATGGATATAGGCGCCTCGACGGGCGGATTTACGGACTGCATGCTGCAGAACGGGGCGGCTAAGGTATATTCGATAGATGTAGGATACGGACAGCTTGACTGGAAGCTAAGGAGCGATGAGAGGGTCGTGTGCATGGAGAAGACCAATTTCCGGTACATACAGCCTTCGGATATAGAGGATGAGCCTGATTTTGCCTCATGCGATGTATCCTTTATATCGCTTGATAAGATACTTTCCCCGGCCCATGCCCTTCTTAAGGAGGGGGCCGGAATGGTGTGCCTTATTAAGCCCCAGTTCGAGGCGGGCCGCGACAAGGTCGGCAAGAAGGGTGTTGTAAGGGATAAGGCAGTCCATGAGGAAGTGATACATGCGGTAATGGGCTACGCGGTATCAGCAGGCTTTGAGATAAGGGGACTTACCTTTTCGCCGATAAGGGGACCTGAGGGAAACATAGAGTACCCCATCTACCTTATTAAGCCGGCTAAAGGAGCTGAGACTGCAGGCGGATTCCTTGCGGATGAGACTGTGAAAGGTATAGTCGATGCAGCACATGAGAGCCTTGATAAGTCCAATAATGGGAACTGACAGGTAAGTGCCGGATCTTAAAAGAGGAAGAGCTATGAATGATTTTCTTGTGGTATCAAATAAGGAGAAGGACCCAGAGGGTGAAGTATCGCAGATGATAAGGAACCATCTGACGGCACAGGGATGTACCGTGAGGACCACGAGTGTGAGTCACGGCAACATACGCAAGGAAGACCTTAACAGATCCGTCGATGAGGGGGCACAATGCGTCCTGGTCCTTGGCGGAGACGGAACCCTTATACAGGTGGCGGGAGCACTGGCTTCAAAGGATGTTCCCTTACTTGGAATAAACTTAGGAACCTTAGGATACCTTGCCGAGATAGAAACAGACCAGATAATACCCACCCTTGACCGTCTCGTGAAGGATGATTACGAGATAGAGGAGCGCATGATGTTAAGCACGTCATCGGGCGGTGACAGGCGGGATGCCCTTAACGATATAATAATCACCCGCTACGGCGATCCCAGGGTGGTAAGATACATCATCTATGTAAACGGACGGTGTTTAAGCACCTATGATGCCGACGGTATCATCATTTCGACACCGACCGGTTCGACCGGATACAACTTGTCGGCCGGAGGCCCGATAGTTGAGCCTAACGCCAAGCTTATCCTTATAACTCCCATATGCCCGCACACTCTGAACACAAGGGCTATAGTGTTATCAAGTGATGACCTTATAAGCATAGAGGTGTGCAAGAGCAAATACATGAGGGAGTATGAGGCTTGCGTATCCTGCGACGGGATATCGACCATAAGGCTGTCCGCAGGTGACAGCGTGGATGTCAGGAAGGCCGACGGGGTTACCAAGGTGATAAAGATGAGCAGGGAAGGATTCCTTGATGTACTGTCAAGGAAGCTTGGGACCTGATGGATCAGGGTAGTATAAAGCAGATCATGAAGGCTTGGAACAGTCATAAAGAATGCGTAACCTTATGACAAATGACAGAAGGAAGAGACTGAGGGAAGAGAAGAGACAGAAGGAAGCGACATGAGCAGCGACAGAAGAACCAGGATATTAAAGATCATATCGGAAAACGTGATACAGACCCAGGAGGAGCTGGCCGACAGGCTTAATGCGGAAGGCTTTCCGGTGACCCAGGCCACCGTGTCAAGGGATATAAAGCAATTAAACCTTATAAAGGTCCCGGTTGGTGACGGGCGGGCGCGCTATGCACCCCATGGGGATAAGTCGGATGAGATTGACGAGAAATACGTAAATGTCTTGCGGACCGGCTTTAAGTCCATGGATATGGCCATGAACATCCTCGTGATCAAGACGATATCGGGCATGGCGATGGCGGTTGCCGCAGCTGTCGATGCGCTTGATTTTCCGCAGATCGTGGGATCGATAGCCGGCGATGACACCGTGATGTGCGCTGTGAGAACTATAGAAGATACTTACAAGGTGATGGATCAGATAGAGAGGTTGTTATAACAGATGCTTATTAACCTGCATGTGAAGAACGTGGCCCTTATTGATGATGTGGAGCTTGATTTACGGGAGGGCCTTAACATACTTACCGGTGAGACGGGTGCCGGCAAATCACTCATAATAGATGCCGTTAATTTCGCCCTGGGAAAGAGGATGAAGTCCGATGTCATAAGGGATGAGGCCGATCATGCATTGTGTGAGCTGACCTTTACGGTTGACTCGGATGAGATCAGGGATAAGCTTAACGAACTCATGATACCCTGCGAGGACAATACCGTCATCATAAAGCGTAAGCTCATGAATGGGCGCAGCATTATAAGAATAAACGACGAATCGGCGTCGGCTGCGACCCTTAAGGACTTAGCGGCTGTCCTCATCGACATACACGGTCAGCACGAGCACCAGTCACTTTTATATAAGAGCAAGCATAAGCAGATACTTGATTCCTACTGTGGAGATCCCCTGACCGATATCACGGATAAGCTAAGCCTTCTGTATAAGGATTACATGGCTGTGAAGGCGGAGCTTGAGGACGCGCTTACGTCCGGCAGGGATACCGGCCGGGCTATGGAGCTTGCCCGGTTTGAGGTTGATGAGATAATGCGGGCCGGTATAAAGGAGGGCGAGATCGAGGCCCTTGAGAGCGAATACCGCAGGCTGTCCAATTCAAAAAGGATAGCGGAATCAGTCGACCTGGTGCACAGGATATCCGGATATGATGACGAGGCGGCAGCAGGCTCACAGATAGGGCGGGCCCTGTCGAGGCTCCGGGGAGCCCTTGAATACGACCCGGCCCTTAAGGACTTATGTGACGAGTTAGCGGATATAGACGGCCTGCTGAATGACTTTAACCGGGCCCTGGCAGGCTATGAGGACTCACTTGACAGTTCAGGCGAGCGCTTTTTAGAAGTGGAAGAGAGGCTTAACCTTGTAAACCATATAAGGGACCGTTACGGTGATACCCTTGAGGATATAAATGATTACCTGAAAAAGCAGCAGGAGATGGTCGATAAGTATTCCGATTTCGAGGCTTATACAAAGGGCCTTAAAAAGAAAGCGGAAGATTTAAGGGGCGAAGTACTTAAGTTAAGCTGTAAAGCTTCGGAAATAAGGACAAAAGAGGCGCAGGTCTTATCTTCCGAAATTAAGGAGGCCCTGCTTGATCTTAACTTCCTCGATGTAAGGTTTGAGATAAAGGTAGTACCCGATGAGGAGAAGCTCACTTCTTCGGGCTATGACTCGGTTGAGTTCCTTATAAGCACCAATCCCGGGGAGAAGATGAGGCCCTTAAATGAGGTGGCTTCGGGCGGTGAGCTGTCGAGGATCATGCTTGCCCTCAAGACGGTCCTTGCCGATAAGGACAGCGTCGGAACCCTTATCTTCGACGAGATAGATACAGGTATCAGCGGCCGCACGGCCCAGAAGGTATCGGAGAAGCTTAAGCAGCTCTCGGGCAAGCGCCAGGTTATCTGCATAACCCATCTGCCCCAGATCGCAGCGATGGCCGATGATCATTTCCTGATAAGCAAGGAAGTTAAGAATGAACGCACAGTGACCGAGGTCGTAAGGCTTGATGAGGAGGCTTCCGTGAGGGAGCTTGCAAGGATGCTCGGCGGTGTTTCTATTACGGAAAATACACTAAAAAGTGCAAAAGAGATGAAAATGCTTGCAATCAACATAATATAGTGTTATCATATTTTATTGAGTTAACAAAGTTGTTACATTTCGGGGAATAAAGTCATAGGAAAGTTTATGAGAAAATGGTTACTTATATTGCTGATCCCGATCGTGGCGGCAATTATCGGCACGGGTGTTTTTGTTGTCGTTAACGCGACTCCGGGTGATGCTCTTATCTTATCTGATTATTTCGAGATCAAGTACGATGGATATAACGGTAAAGGTCATGTTGTCATAACAAGGAAGGACGATATGCTCTTCGATGAGGTTGACGTGATCCGTCTTGAACAGAAGGAAGCCCTCATAAAGAACAAGGTCGTTGAGAATGACGAGTACTTAAGGTTTGCCGCAGGTATCGAGGCCATGGCAGAGCCCATGAACAACCTTAAGAACGGTGATACCTTTGTGATATCCTATCTGTATGATGAGGAACTGGCCAAGAGGCTCTGCATCAACGTTGATGATTCCGAGGCGACATATACGGTAGAAGGACTGTCTGATGCACAGCCCTTAAGCGTTGATGACCTCTTTAAGGATATTGAGGTATCCTTTCAGGGTATCTCGCCTGATCTTACAATGCTCATAACCAACAAGAGTACCAATCCATTAATAAAGAGCCTTGTCTTCAATGCGGTCGATTATAAGGAGAAGTACACTGAAGGCGAGACGGTTAAGATCAAGTGCTATTTTAACGAGGGTGAGCGTCTGCATGACAGCTTTTACATCGATGCCCCTGCCGATGAGTGTGTGAGAGAATACACGGCTGCCGGTGAGGCCAGCTATGTTACAAGCCTTGACCAGATACCTTCATCGGTCATAAGCGAGGCTTTTGAGGCCGGCAAGAAGGCATTTGTTGATGCCAATGAATACGGAGTACGTATCTTCTGCGAGGCCAATCTTGTGCCCGTTTACATTAACCAGCAGGCGACATTCAGGTACTTGAATCCCAGGATAATCGCAGCTTATTTCAAGGCTGTAAATCCCGAGGAGGCAGGTAAGCTTGGCAACGATTACAATGAACTGGATCTTATATACGAGGTGCCGATAACCCAGGCCGACGGAGTTACCTGTAACTGCGAGGCGGTGGTAAGGTTCTCTGATTTCGTTCTTACGAAGGACGGAAGTGTCAAGTATGATTTTTCGGCTCCTTCGATAATTTCAGCCTCCCATAACAATTCCTCGATCCACAAGAACGTGGTGACAAGGTATGAGGATACCTACAGTATAGAGAAGCTGGAGATAGGTAAGTATTGATACAGCATTTTCATAAAGATATTCCTAGAGTCGGTCATTTCCCTTGCCCGACTCTATTCTTTTTACATATTCTTCCGGGTCTTTGATCATCCTGGAGAATTCAAGGAAGGCGTTTAGGACCAGGGTTTCCTTGTTGCAGGCCGTCGGGTTCTTGCCAAGCTCCCTCACGATGTTATATTTATCCATCTGCCATACATAAAGGTCGGACATGGAATAACCACGCACCTTCAGCTCATCGAGGAATGTGTGATTATCCGCATAATAGACGAATTCCTTATACAGGCCCTCGTCTCCGAGGAATTCATTCCACAGCTCATCGACAAAATCATCATCCTTGCCTGCGTAGGCACTGAGGTCTGTCAGAAATCCGAGCGCCTTTAGTTTTCGGGCATCATATAGTATTCCCATTTTAATCTGCTCCCTGTATAAAAGAATAGTTACAATAATTATTAATAATTGTAATGAATTTGGGCCGTGCAGGCAAGCATGAGAGACATATTTTAAAATTTATGTGCTGTTCTGAATTGTTATGTCACATTTTTAGGTGTATAATACTGATATTAATTGTGTAAAAGAGAGGAAGTTAAGTGGTAGAGACTTTTACAAGATGCTTTATTAATGAAGACCGGTACAAGCTTTTACTTTCGGGTATAGGAATTACAATAAAGGTTTCACTGCTTGCCGTGGTCATAGGTATAGTTATCGGATTCCTTATAGCTCTTTGTAATCTGTCTAAGAAGAAGGGCCTGAATCTTATAGGTAAGATATATACGGATGTTATAAGGGGTACACCATCGGTTACCCAGCTCATGATCATATATTTCGTTGTATTTGCAACGATCAACTGGTCCAAGTGGATAATAGCAGCCATCGCTTTCGGCATCAATTCGGGAGCCTATGTTTCCGAGATCATAAGGGCAGGTATCCTGTCAATTGACAAAGGGCAGACTGAAGCCGGGAGGTCTCTCGGTCTTAATGCCGGGCAGACCATGATGTATATAGTGGTTCCTCAGGCTGTCAAGAATATCTTTCCTGCGATGGGCAATGAATTTATTACCCTTATCAAGGAGACGGCCATCGTCGGTTATGTGGGCCTTATGGATATACAGAAGGCGGGGGACTTTATAAAAAGCGCCACCTATGAGGCATTTATGCCTCTTATGGGTACGGCAGTCATATACTTTATACTTATAAAGCTGCTGACCATGGCGCTTCGCAGGTATGAGACATATCTGAGGAAATCGGAGGAGCATGCATGATAAAGGTAAACAATCTACATAAGAGCTTTGCCGGGGTCAGCGTGTTAAACGGTATCACCGAGGATATAGAGGACGGTGAGGTTGTTGTGGTTATCGGGCCGTCAGGGTCCGGCAAGTCAACTTTTTTAAGATGTCTTAACCTGCTTGAACAGCCTGATTCGGGCGAGGTGATAATTGACGGTGAGCAGATCAACAGGGACGGTGTGGATGTAGACAGGCTGAGGCAGAAGATGGGAATGGTGTTCCAGCATTTCAACCTCTTTCCGCATCTTACCGTTATGGAGAACATTACACTTGCTCCGGTTAAGCTGGGCAAGTTTACACTGGCTCAGGCCAAGGTCAAGGCCCAGGAGCTGCTCATGAAGGTGGGACTGATCGATAAGGCGGATGCTTATCCCTCTTCCCTTTCAGGTGGTCAGAAGCAGCGTATTGCCATAGCCAGGGCTCTGGCCATGGAACCTGAGATCATGCTTTTCGATGAGCCGACATCTGCGCTTGATCCCGAAATGGTGGGCGAGGTTCTGGATGTCATGAAAAAGCTTGCCCAGAGCGGAATGACCATGGTTGTTGTAACTCATGAGATGGGATTTGCAAGAGAAGTAGGAACAAGGCTTCTGTTCATAGATGAGGGTAAGGTGCTTGAGAGCGGGATTCCCGATGAAGTGCTGAGCCATCCAAGGCAGGAACGTACGAAATCATTTTTATCAAAGGTATTGGTATAAAGAATATAACAAATTGGAGGAAATGTATTATGAAGAAACTATCAAAAGCTTTACTTGTTCTGACAGGAGCGGCTCTGCTTCTTTCAGGATGCGGTTCCAAGAAAACAGATGCTCTTATTGTGGGCACCAATGCGGAGTTCCCTCCGTTTGAGTTTGTATCATCATCGGGTATCATCGATCAGTATGACGGTATTGATATAGCCATAGCCAAGGGAGTGGGAGACCATATCGGCAAGGAAGTTAAGATCGAGAACATGGAGTTTGACGCACTTTTGATAGCGCTTGCAAACGGACAGGTAGATGCGGTAATTGCGGGAATGACCGTTACCGATGAGAGGAAGCAGTCAGTTGATTTCTCCGAACCTTATTATGAGGCAACTCAGGTGATGATAGTCAAGGAAGGGTCCGGTATTAAGAAGGCCTCTGACATGGCCGATAAAAGGATAGTAGTCCTTCAGGGCTTCACCGGTGAACTGTGCGTGCAGGATCTCGGATATGAATACGAAGCATTCAAGAAGGGTACGGAGGCTATCCTTGAGCTTAACAACGATAAGTGTGATGTGGTAGTGCTTGATTCCGCGACAGCACAGAAGTATGTTGCAGACACTCCGGGACTTATGATAGTTGAGGACCCGGATGCATTTGAGACCGAGGAATACGCGATTGCCGTTAAGAAAGGAAATACCGAGTTGCTTGGTCAGATAAACGATGCGATCACCAAGATGAAATCAGACGGTTCGATAGCTGACTGGAGTGTAAAGTATTCAGAGGCTGAATAAATAAATGTAAGGGAGGCTGTATATGAAGAAAATATTGTTTGTTGCATCCGAGTGTGTTCCTTTTGTTAAGACAGGAGGACTTGCAGATGTTGTTGGTTCGCTTCCGCAATGCCTTGACAAGAAATACTTCGACTGCAGGGTGGTATTGCCTAAGTATATGTGCATCCCATCGCAGTACAGGGACAGGATGGAGTACGTAGGCCATTTCTATATGGACATGGACAACAAGACCCTGTATGTAGGTATCATGAAGCTCGAGCATGAGGGGATAACCTACTATTTCGTTGATAATGAGCATTATTTCTCAGGTCCCAAGCCCTATGGGGATCTTCTGTGGGATATTGAGAAGTTCTGCTTCTTCTGTAAGGCTGCTCTTTCTATCCTTCCGGTTGTCGGTTTCCAGCCGGATATAGTTCACTGTCATGACTGGCAGACGGGGCTTATACCGGTATATCTTAAGGAACGCTTCCATGAGGGTGAGTTCTACAGGAACATGAAGTCAATAATGACCATACACAATCTAAAGTTCCAGGGTGTATGGGATGTTAAGACCATCAAGGCTTATTCGGGACTGCCGGATTACTACTTTACCTCCGATAAGCTTGAGGCCTATAAGGATGCCAACATGCTTAAGGGCGGTATCGTATTTGCCGATGCCATTACCACGGTATCGGAAACCTATGCCGAAGAGATAAAGATGCCCTTCTACGGGGAGGGGCTCGATGGTCTGCTTACCGCAAGGAGCAATGACCTTCGCGGTATAGTAAACGGAATTGATTATACGGACTATAATCCCACAACGGATAAGTACATCCAGTTCCCTTATGACGCACGTGATTTCCGTAAGGAGAAGGTAAAGAATAAGCGCGCCCTTCAGGAGGAACTGGGACTTGATAAGGATGATAAGAAGTTCATGCTGGGTATCGTAAGCCGCTTGACTGACCAGAAGGGTTTCGACCTTATAGCTTATGTAATGGATGAACTGTGTCAGATGGATATCCAGATCGTCATACTGGGAACAGGTGAGGAGCGGTATGAGAACATGTTCAGGCACTTCGACTGGAAGTACGGCAACAAGGTCTCGGCCAATATCTATTATTCCGAGGCTCTGTCCCATAAGATATATGCCGGATCGGATGCCTTCCTTATGCCTTCCCTTTTTGAGCCCTGCGGACTGTCCCAGCTTATGGCGCTTCGTTACGGAACCATTCCCATCGTTCGTGAAACAGGCGGCCTTAAGGACACTGTAGAGTCGTATAACCAGTATGAGAGCACAGGCACGGGCTTCTCGTTCGTTAACTACAATGCCCATGAAATGCTTGGTACTATACGTTATGCTTATGATGTTTACATCAACCACAGGCGTGAGTGGAACAAGATGGTAGACCGTGCTATGGCAGTCGATTTCAGCTGGAAGGTAAGCGCTCTTAAATATCAGAGCATGTACGACTGGTTGATAGGGT
>DPZM01000284.1:0-553 GCA_003535955.1 Lachnospiraceae bacterium
CCCCGGATTAAGATAAGTTCCCATATCAATAGTCCCTCGTATGCTTATAAATAACTTCCAAACTCATTACAGATAATAAATGTACCTGTTCGGACAGTTATACTCGTTAACAAAAAAAATTCTTTCGAGGCTTTTGTATATAATATCAATATGCCCTCAGTTTGTCTTCCGAGTCATCGGTGGTCTTGTCGATCTCCTTTATCGTAACGTAATACGATGTCTTCTCGTCCACCACCACATGGACCCTGTCACCTGCCTTGTGCTTAAGCAGGGCTTTCCCAAGGGGTGAATCGATGCTTATAAGTCCCCTTAAGGAATCGGACCTTACCGTGGTCACTATCTTATATTTCTCCTCCTCATCCTCTCCGTCGAAGATAACCGTTACCGTATTATTGATCCCAACCTCGTCATCTTTTGAAGAATCATCTATAACAACAGCCGATCTTATCATTCTCTCAAGGTAGCGGATCCTGCTCTCGTTCCGGTTCTTCTCCTGCTTGGCTGCCTTATACTCGAAATTCTCGGACAAGTCCCCGTGAGCCCTTGCAGTCTT
>DPZM01000284.1:751-6854 GCA_003535955.1 Lachnospiraceae bacterium
CTTACTCCGACCATTCGGTCATCAGTTCCAGCAGCCTCTCCTCAAGCTTGTCTATCTCATCCTGAATGTCCTGCAGTTTCACATAATCACTCGCGTTGGCAGGGTTTTCAAGTTCTTCCTTTTTTACATCCAGCTCCTGCTCGACCTTTTCTATCTCTTCTTCAAGCTTCTTCTTCTTTTTCTCAAGCCTTGCCTTTTCCTTACCCTCAAGATATGTCTGCCTGGCTGATCCCGGACTTTCGGACGGTTCTTTGTGCACATCACCTGTGCGCATGGAAATATTGGTTTTATCTGTGTTGTGTGCAGGAATATCCATCCCCGTTGCACCGGATATAACCTTCCCTCTTGTCACATCCCTGTATGAATCGTCATCTCTGTTTAAGGCTTCAACTTCCTGTTCGTACTGGTCATATCCGAACTCATACCACTTAACGACTCCCTCGTCCATAAGGAGGAGCCTGGTCGCTACCTTCTTCACAAAATATCTGTCATGGGATACGAAGATAACCGTGCCGGGAAAATCAATGAGCATTGATTCAAGGGTCTCCTTGCCGACTATATCCATATGGTTGGTAGGCTCATCAAGGATAAGCACATTGGGCTTGCTCTTGAATATCTTGGCAAGTGCCAGACGTACCTTCTCCCCACCCGAGAGCATAGACACTTCCTTGAATACATCATCGCCGCTTATGAGCAGGGCTCCCAGAGCATTCCTCACCTCAGTCTGAGTAAGGTTCGGGTAAGCGTCCCAGAAATCATCCATGACCGTTTTATCGGACATATACTGGGCCATCTGCTGGTCGAAATATCCGATCTCAACATTGGTCCCGTAAGAGTATTCACCTGACAGGGCGGGCACTATATCGGTCAGTGTCTTAAGGAGAGTCGACTTGCCGATACCGTTACCGCCTATAATACCCAGACGGTCACCCCTCTTTATATCAAACGACACACTGCACAGAGGCTTATCATATCCTATCTCAAGGTTCCTTACAAAGAGTATATCCTTGCCCGGCTCGATACGGGGCGTAAACTCGGCCCGGAAGGACTTGTTATCATACTTATCGGGCGCCTCTATTATATCCATGTGCTCGATAGCCTTAAGCTTGCTCCTTGCCATAGAGACCTTGGTTGGCTTGTTCTTAAACCTCTCGGCAATCCCTTCAAGACGCTCTATCTCCTTTGCCTGGGCAATATGGTCCTTGAGCTGCTTATCGTAAGCCTCCTTTTTGAGCTTTACAAAAGCGGTATAATTACCATTATATCTTTTCATATGGTGGTGCTCGATCTCGTAGACCGTATCGACTATCTTATCAAGAAAAAGCCTGTCATGTGACACAACAACCAGAGCCCTGTTATAGGCCTTGAGATATCCCTCCAGCCACTCGATCGTGCTTATGTCAAGGTGGTTGGTCGGCTCATCCAGAAGAAGGATATCCGGCTTGCTCAAAAGCAGCTTGATAAAGGCAAGCTTGGTCCTCTGGCCGCCCGAAAAATCACTCAGCGGTTTATTCTTGTCTTCCGCAACAAAACCAAACCTTTTAAGGAGCATGTCATACTCCTTCTCATAGTAGTAACCCCCCACATCCCGGAACTTCTCCTGAAGGGCCGTGTATTCTTCAACCAGGTCTGAATGACTCTTCATTGACAGGTCGCAGAAGCCATCACTCCTTGCCATGGCTTCATATGCCGCGTCCTCACTGTAAGATGGTGAATCCATAATCCTTACAAGCTCATCGAGCCTCTCCTGCATCTTAATGATGGGCCTGAATACCTTGCGTATCTCCTCGTCAAGAGTGATATCCTCATCCTCAAAGGTCAGCTGCTTCAAATATCCGATCACCGGATCGCCGGTTCTTGTTATTTGGGAATCCACGCCGTCCAAACGTGTCAGGGAAACCTCGCCGCATATTAGCTTAAGCAGGGTTGTCTTGCCGCAGCCGTTGCGTCCGACCACGGCTATCTTCTCATCCCTGTTCTTTATCTCAAAACGTATATTGTCGAGTATTGTATCCCCCGCGTATTGTACGGTGGCATTTGTTATCTGATAAAGCATTTAATCGTTTCCCTTTACGGCAGCCTGAAGTTCATCAAGGAATACCCGCATATGGTCCTCTGTAACATGCTGCATGACTACAATATGGGACAGGTCTCCGCCAAGCCTTTCATCGAAGTCCATTGCAAGATCGTATTTTTTCGTGAATGATCAAGATCTGTGTTTCATCATCTCATGGTCACCTTATTTTATTCAGTATACCATATTTTCTGATATACTTGTAATGGATTTGACCTTAAGGCCTACTTTATTATATACTTGTATGGCTTTATAGATGATAAACTGTTTTGAAAGGATTTATATATGGAAAAGATATTACTCTTTTATCCACCGGGTCTTTTATTCCAGCGCGGTGAGGACAGATGTCAACAGAACGTTGATGACGGTTCGGCTCAGGCAATGCGGGCCTGCAATGACTTGGGCTATGCTGCGGCCATCCTTCTTAAGAAGGGGTATGATGTGAAGCTGTGCGACTATCAGACCGAAGGTTTCACCATGGACAGGCTCCATAAGGATATGGCCGAATATAAGCCTGACCTTATAATGATGAGCATAACCAATACAACCATCTATGACGACCTTAAGATAATAAAGGAATTAAAGGACAAGTACAATCCAGTGACCGTTATAAAGGGAGCTCTCTTCTATGATCCCGAGCAGGCAATGCTTGACCTTCTCGATCTTTCGGCTGTTGACTATATGATCGGAGGTGAGATCGATTATGCCATCGGCGGAATTGCCGACTATGCCCTTCGCGGTGAGGGTGATATAGCTTCAGTTCTGTCAATACTGTATAAGGGAGAGGACGGAAGCTTCAAAAGGACAGCCTTCCATGTCTGGGGAGAGGATCTTGACAACCAGCCCTTCCCCGCCAGGGAGCTTATGAACAATGCCCTCTACAAGAGGCCCGATACCGATGAACCCATGGCTACAATCCAGACGGCAAGGGGATGTCCCAGCAACTGCGTCTTCTGCCTTACTCCCGGTATATCCGGCAAGTGTGTACGCTTCCGTTCACCGCGCAATGTCCTTGACGAGATGACGGAATGTTACGAAAAACACGGTATCTCAACCTTCTTCTTTAAGGCGGATACATTTACAATCAATCCCAAATGGGTTAAGGAGATGTGTGAGCTAATCATCAACTCTCCATTACACGGCAAGATTCAGTTTACGGCCAATTCAAGAGTAAAGCCTTTAAGCAAGGAAACCCTGCAGCTTATGAAGGAAGCCGGATGTTTTCTGGTTGCCTTTGGCTTTGAATCGGGTTCGGATGAAATACTTAAGGAAATGAAGAAGGGAACCACGGTTGCAGAGAACCTCCAGGCAGCCAGATGGTGTCACGAAGTGGGCCTTCCTTTCTGGGGTTATTTCGTTATAGGATTTCCCTGGGAGAATAAATCCCATATACTTGAGACCAAGAAGCTGATAATGCAGGCCGACCCTGATTTCATCGAAGTTACCGTGGCCCTTCCCTTCTACGGAACTCCCCTTTATGATACCTGCAAGGAAAATGATCTTCTGGCAGAATCGGTCCTTGGATCCGACTTCTTCCATTCAAGCATGAAGGGGACCATGTACCTTACCATGGATGAAGTAATGAAGTTAAGAAGGAACATACTTCTCTCCTTCTATTTAAGGCCCAAATATATCTTAAAGAAAATGGGCGAATGCATTACAAAACCCGGAGTCTTTATCAACTATTGTAAGTATGGAATAAAGCTGGTAGTGAACCTCTTCAAATGATCGATCCGGCCTAATATCCAAAAAACTTATTTAAGAGATCACAGGGAGACAAATATGGCAGTAGCAAGAACCAAACTACGTGACAGGATCCTTCCATCATATACAAAGGGAGAAGAGATCTTTAATATGGTATCGCACATAATCGGAGCTGCGCTGGGTATAGCGGCTCTGGTACTGTGTGTTGTTATATCGGCAAGCCATCATGATCCCTGGGCTGTTGTCGGATCTTCAATATACGGATCCTCCCTTATAATGCTCTATACAATGTCCAGTATCTACCACGGACTTCGTCCCAATATGGGCAAGCGGGTCCTTCAGGTATTGGATCACTGTACCATTTATTTTCTTATAGGCGGAACATATACATTGGTATGCCTTGCCGGGCTTCGCCGTGTTTCACTTGTTGCCTGCTGGGTAATGTTTGGTATCATATGGGGACTGGCAGCACTTGCCATTACCCTTACAGCTATCGATATTAAAAAATATCAGGTGTTCTCCATGATATGCTATGTCGGTATGGGATGGGGCATAATGTTTGCTTACAGGCCGCTTATAGAGGCTATCACGATGAATGGCTTCCTGTGGCTTATAGGAGGCGGCCTCTGTTATACGATAGGCGCCATCCTCTATGGCATAGGCAAGAAACATAAATGGGTTCATTCCATCTTCCATCTTTTTGTTCTTGCAGGAAGCATCCTCCACTTTTTTGCCATGATATTTTATGTGATCTGAAATCATGGGAGGCTTTAACCTGCCATGAATTGCTGTATACTACTACAGATATATCCCGGCTTTCTTCAGTTCATATATTGTCCTTGCGATCGGGAATCCCACTACATTATTGTATTCACCATGTATTCCCTTGATATATCGGGCAAAGCCTCCCTGTATTGCGTAGGCTCCCGCCTTATCCATGGGTTCACCCGAGTCAACATATCTTTCTATTTCATCATCTGATACATCATACACGGATACATCCGTACTGTCCGCAAAGGTAATCCTTTTATTCCCTCTTATCAGAGTCACTCCGGTATAAACCTGATGGACATGCCCCGACAATGACTTAAGCATCCTTACCGCGTCATCCCTGTCCTTTGGCTTACCATATATTGAATCTTCAAAAGCCACAAGGGTATCAGCGCCGATAACAAGAATATCCTCCCTGTCGCCGTATTTCCCGACGGCCTTTGTAAGTACATCTTCTGCTTTTTGCTCAGACAGCTCCTTTACCACTTCCTCCGGCATGGTCTTCGTTATGACTTCTTCACAGTCGCTTACGATGATCTCATATTCTATTTCTGCCTGACTGAGTATCTCTTTACGTCTTGGCGAAGCCGAGCCAAGTATTACCTTCATCCCTTCACTCTCCCGTTCTTATTTAACACCACCGGCAAAAGCTGCCACTCTTGTGGCCGCAGAACTTCCGGCAAGGTTCAGAGCCTGTTGGTTATAATGTACGGCATCATCAAGATAGCTGTTCATAGCTGCCGTATGAAGGATATCCGAAGCCAGCGTGAACATGTTATTGCTGTTGCAGAGGTCCTTCTGGGCATTGACTACAACATCATATGAATACATTCCGTTAACGGCATATCCGGGTGTTATGATAAATACCTGTTCAAGTCCTTCTGCAAAAAGGGGCTGGAAGGTACTTGTTAAGTTGTTCTTGTAATCGAATTCCGATATTCCCTTAACCGCATCCGATTCTCCCTGCAGGAATACAAGAAACTTCCTGCGGACCTTAAAGTTGTTTTTTTCGAGATAAGCCTTGGCCTTATTATACCTTGACAAAAGGTCGGCCTTGGTTACCGGTGATGCCCAGTATGATGAATCCGTGCCACCGCAGGTCGCTGGAACAGCGATCACGGGCACCCCTGTCTTCTGAAAATATGTGCTTACGAATGAAGATACCAAAGACCCGTTCTGGAACTGGGGCCGGTCACTTATAAAACCGGTTTCATTCCTTCCGAAGGGTTCAACCAGAGGATAAAGGGCACCGGGTGATGCCGAAGGTCTGTATTCATATCCTGCTCCTGCAGGAACCACCGGGGCTAAGGACGCATTGCCGCCGTTTCCCGACATATTGGACTGACCTGCGAATATAATAAGGTCGACCGTTACAGGCGAGGCTGCTGCAGATGTATTTATCACAACCGGGGGCAGAGAGACCACAGGTGAAGTGTTAAATCTCGGATGACCCACAAGGGCCACTATATCTTCTATTGATAGGGTTGCCGCTGCCTGGGCAGCGGGTATCGGTGTCGGAGTCGGTGTTACAGCAGGAACTGCTGCAGGAGCCGG
>DPZM01000284.1:6972-13072 GCA_003535955.1 Lachnospiraceae bacterium
GCAGGAACCACAGCCGGAGCCGGTGCGGCCGCATATACGTTTACTCCAAATATCAATCCCGCAAGAATAAGTCCCGTGCAAAAAGCCGTTCTGAATAACTCTCTGTTTTTCATTTGGTTCCTCCTATTATATCAACAAGGTCCCACGGTTCATTTACCGCAGCATACATATCCTCTTTAATGACATTACCGAATCCGTAGGCAGCATGTATGAACTTAACCCCCGCAGCCTTCGAAGCATCCGCATCGCCCTGTATATCACCGATGTATACAGGATCCTTAAGATCATGCTTATCAACGATATATCTAATATTGTCTGCCTTAAGAAGATTGTTGTCTCCAAGGCATATATGATCGGTGATCACATCATCAATATGGCTCCATGACAGGAAGAGCTCAATATAACCGGCCTGGCAGTTGCTCACAATAAATATCTTATGAGTTTTGGCCAATTCACGTATTGTTTCAAGTATCTTCGGATACATGATACCCGGCTCTTTCGTCAGGTGATCATGCTCATAGCCGTAACATTTGGGGGCAAATGCTTCTCTTTCTGCCTCAGGCACTCCCGGCATGATCGCCTCGATTATCTCAGGCATGGGTTTACCAAAGAGACCCTGCAGCTGCATTGCCGTAACCGAGTAGTTCCCGTAACCGTTATCCTTAAGTGCCTCATTCCAGGCCTTCTCAACAACGGGTGTTGAATTCCACAGAGTCCCGTCCACATCAAATATAATTCCGTCTATCATCTGAATGACCTCTCAATCCGGTAAAACCGGTGTCCAGTAGTTCTGCTGATATATGTCCGTCATACGGTACATTATACGGTCCTTATTATTGCCATAGTCCCTGTATCCGATCTCGATATCGTCGGAAATCGTGACCTGTTCACCCAGCATATAAGAATCCCGGTATTCACCGTCATAGGAATAATAGTCACACAGGAAGTCGACCTTATCACCCGTCTTCACCTCGGTAAGGTTCTTGGCTATGGTTTCGGTCTCATTATTCTTATACACGGTCCTTGCACCTGCTATATACGGGTCGGCATTGCCGTTAAAGACAATGATCAGTTCAACCCTCTCTCCGTTAAGAAGAGCCGGAACATAACCGGTTGTTATCATATCCTCATTCTGACCCACGGTATCCAGCACATAGAAGGCAACCGGCTGTCCACCTATTGACAGAGCCATGTTGCTGTCTTCCCCGATAAGGTTACCGCCATCATCTATTGTAAACACATTGTCAAGACCCAGGTCTATATACCCTTCCCCGTCATCGAAGAAGATATTAAGTTCCACATCCTCGATAAGCTTCCACTGGTCATCCGACAGATGTATTACATAATCACCATCATCATTTTTAGTCCATACAAGGGCATTGGGATCAAAATAATTGTCAGAAATATACTGAGCAGTATCCTCCGTACTGAGTGACCTCCCTCCGATGAAATCAAGTATGGAAGGATCAAATCCGTAAGAGCCCGCACTTGTCTGCCCGGACAGAAGGCCTCCAAGCATACCGGAAATAAGATCGTAATTTCCTCCGGATGGCTGTTCGGATACTCCGCCGCCAAGCAGGGTTCCCAAGAGTGAAGGCATGGGGCTCGACACACCGCCTGCCGATATCTGTCCGCTCATCTCAAGTCCTGCGAACTCCTTGATACAGTTACTGTACTCCTCATCCATTCCTATCTGCTGATAGGTGGCCAGGGCGCTCTTTACATTACCCGCCTTCTTGTAGGGGAAATAAATGGACAGACCGTTTGCGTTATTAATACAGGTCGCAGTCCTGTTATACTTGACCGCTCCCTGTAATGCCCTTATAAGGTCACTGCCCTCCGTGGTTCCCATATTCTTACACAGGTGGATAAGATCGACCTGGTCTATTCTTGATGACTGGGCGAATTCCCTTGTATTGTATCTTGCATCCGATACCTGTCTGTATTCCTTATTCTTAATGAGTTCATTGGTCGACCTGGCAAACCCGGTAAGTTCGGCAGGAACCGTAGCCTTAAGTTCGGCAAGATCGACTACGGATAATGTAGTCTTCTGCCCCGGACATTTCTGGTTGCATACATCGATGAAATCATCAACTATCCTCTTTCCTATTTCAACCGTGGGCATTGAAGTATCCTTAGACAAGGCTGTCAGCCAATTGGTATAATACCATCCCACACCCGGCTCAGTTTCTTCGGACGCTATAAGGTAATCACCGTACTGTTCAAGCATCAGGGCATTCTCCACCGTTGCCATAAGGCAGGCGTCAAATCCGATAAAGTCGAACCTTACACCGGCATCCCTAAAGGCTGTGTTTATCCCGGCAAGAGTCATTGAACCGCTGCCGGCATTCTTCTCATCATATCCGTATCCGCTGAGCGATCCGCCGCCATGATCCCAGAAGATTATCTCGTTCCTGTCAGCCGGATAATTCTTATTACAGTATTTGATAAAACCGGTAAGTGTAGCCGGCTTAACCATGGCCTCCGGGCCCATATCCGGTTCCAGGCATTCAAGGCCGCCGTTCTTTATGCGGTATATCTGATTGGTTCTTGAACTGATGACCGAATTGTTCCACCTTGTGCATCCACCGGTATAAACTATGATGTTAACCTTATCTGACAGAGTTGCCTTAGCCATCTCGTTAAGGTCATTGGTAGCCATCCCATGCTTGCTCTCAAGATCGGTACCGCACATATAGACCATAATTGTAATGGTATCTGAGCCGTCACCCTTTATTGTCGTATACTTGTCCCTGGCGCCTTCGGCAACAGATGTATCAACACTCCCGCTTCCCTGCCCCGCCGGTGCAAAGGGCTCGTTCTCCGTGCTCTCTGCAAGGCTGTGGCCTGGTCCCTGCCCGGACTGGCCCTGCTCCGTCTGAAGTGCATTATATGTATCGTCAGGTGTTTCAGATGAAAACAGACTGCTCCCGCCTCCAAACAAAAGAAGGAGAACTATGGCAATTATCGACAGCTTACCTCCGCCGCTCCTTAGCGGACTGCCTCCTCCGGATGATCCGCCCGGTCTGCCGCCCGATCCTACCGGACCCGTTCCCAGGCCTTCACCTCTTTTATGTACATCCATGCCGCCATCAAGAACATTCCTCTTACGGCCTGTCGGTCTGTTATCAGCCATTTTTAACCTCCGTACCAAAACATAAAACAGCGGGTCATCCACTATAACTTGTAGAATCGCCCGCATAAGTATACTAAATATATGGTTGTTTGTCTATAAAAAGGTCAGTTAAGTTTACTGTTGTTTATATAAGACAATAAAGATGTTACATACAAAAGCAGTATCCCGATAAGAAGGATCAGACCTCCGTCACCTCTGAAGGGGAAAAGGATATAGATTATCACGTATATCAGGGCAAGTGCGATAAAGCCCGTAATGCCTATAGCGGCAATATAGTATTCCTTAATCTTACGGTTCTGGATATCCCCTGTTATAAGGGCAAAGGATATTCCCAACGACGCAACTGCCGATATCTCCGTGGCAATGAAGAGATTGTTTATCGCAATATCCGTGAAAAGGAAGCCCACCACCATAATGACAAAACTCAGTACGGAAACCAGCTTAAGTACGGTAAAAACAAGTGCATGCCTTCCCTTGAAGAGCCTGTCTATATACAGAAGAAAGGGCAGCGGGATCATCGACGCAAAGAAAAAGGCACTGTCCCTTGCCGTCTCAACATTCGGGAATATGAACTGGGCCGCCGGAGAATTAAAGAGAAACCATGCCGAAGCCGTGGTCACTCCAAGGCTCATATAGAAAAGCTCATAAGATCTCCCGGCTCTGTCCGGGACAAAAATGATTTTAAGTATTGTTCCGATCCCGAACGCCACAAGTACCATTGCAAGTATAAGGGTAAACTGATATGGCTTTACCGCCTTTAGGAGCAGGGCTGCCTTATCACCGATATATATTGAACCCAGCTGGTGATTCTCACTTGCATACTTGGGAAAACAGATCCTTAAGGTTCTGCCCTCATCCGTATCCTTTAAAGATACAAAATCATATTGATAGGCGACATCTCCTTTAAAGAGCCTGCGCCCATCATTGTTTACCGAAAGCCTTGGTTCATCATCCACATACACATACACTTCATGTCCCATATTCCATATCATAAGCCATTCATCAAGGATATCTGATGTAAGCCTGACGGTAAGTGTCAGCTCATCATCCCCGTACTGCTCATACGTGCCGGGGAGAGTTATGGACTGCGAGCTTCCGTCCTTTAATTCAACCTCGAAGTAAGAATCAAGCGAAATGCAGTCGTCCGTTGACACTCCTCTGTCGTTTATCAGTATCGTTTCACCCGTAATAAGATATGCCAGGCTTATAACGATCATAAGCACCAATGCTGCAGGCATTATTGCGTTTATTATATTTATGAACTTACTTCCTTCTTTTGCGTTCCTGTCGTTTTCCACTTTATTCACCTCTGCAACAGCCTTTATTGTATACCAATTTCCCGGTCAAAACAACTTCTTACCCCTGTTTATCCGACATCTTTATTGACAATCGGCTTCGAATCCTGTAGGTTTAAATCACATATGATCAAAAATAACAAAAACGGTATCGAATACCTGACTTTTAACAACATAAGTTCGCTAAACGGGATAAGGCACGCCTTTTCAACCAGGCTCGGCGGTGTGAGCACAGGAATATATTCATCCATGAACTTAGGGTTTACCAGAGGCGACATTAGAGAAAATGTTGAAGAGAACTTCAGAAGAATGGCTTCTGTCCTTAGCTGCGAACCGTCTGACTTTGTTACGGGAGTCCAGACACACACGACCAATGTTCACCGGGTTTCCAAAAAAGATGCGGGAAAGGGCGTGACAAGGCCTGTCGACTATACGGATGTTGACGGGCTTATCACCGATGAACAGGGGCTTGTGCTGACAACCTTCTACGCCGACTGCGTTCCCCTTTTCTTCGTTGATCCCGTGCACCGGGCCATAGGTTTATCGCACTCGGGCTGGCGCGGGACCGTAAAACGCATGGGGAAGGTCACCATAGATGCCATGCGTGATAACTTCGGGACCGATCCGAACGACCTTGTCTGCGGCATAGGACCGTCCATATGCATGGACTGTTATGAGGTAAGCGAAGACGTTGCCGAAGCCTTTATGAAGGAATTCTCAGGATGTCTTCTGTCTGCCGGCGACACCCTTGATGACAATAAGTTTCTGATGAGCAAGGGGAACGATAAGTATCTTCTCGACCTTCGGGCCGCCAACAGGCTCATAATGCTCGAAGCGGGAGTTCCCGCAGAAAACATAGAACTTCCCGGAATATGCACCTGCTGCAATCCGGACTACCTTTTTTCGCACCGGGCATCCAAGGGACAGCGCGGCAACATGGCCGGGTTTCTTCAGATATTACCCGGAAACACATAACTTAACTTCTCTCCTGCCCGCCTGGACAGTTCAAGAATAAGAGATACATCTGTCGGCCTCTTGTCTGTCATCTTGTGTCCCGGAAAGAAACGGCTTATATGTAAGGGTATATCCTTCCCCCCTTCAAGTGACAGGATATAATCACATATCTTATCCATTTCTTCGTATGAATCATTCATGCCGGGCACGACAAGAGTCGTAAGCTCCACATGGGATGTCTGTAATGCTCTCTCTATGAAAGCCTTAACCGTGTCAAGGTCCCCGCCAAGGGTATTCTTATAGGTGTCTCCGTCAAATGACTTTAAATCTATATTGAGCGCATCAATACAGGGAAGAACCTTATCCGCAACGGATGGGTTAATACAGCCGGCAGTCACCAGGACTGTCTTAAGACCCTCTTCTTTTGCCAGAACGCATGTATCAAGTACATATTCATATCCTATAAGAGGTTCATTGTAGGTAAAGGCAATACCGATATTGCCTTTGGGCCTTGTCTTTACGGCAATGTCAACAAGCTCTTCAGGCTCAAGCCTGTTGTCATCAGACATAAACCGGCTTCCGTCACTTGTAGATATCTCATGATTCTGACAGAAGGGGCATGACAGATTGCACCCGAAAGAACCGACCGAAAGAATACTGCTCCCGGGGTAAAAGCGGTTTAAAGGTTTTTTTTCTATAGGATCAAGAGCAAGTG
>DPZM01000174.1 GCA_003535955.1 Lachnospiraceae bacterium
GAGTAGTGGTTTCGAAACCTTCACTTTTTTTGATAGCTTCTAATACGTGCTCTTTATCATGAAGGAAAGGTTTGAGATTATGTACTAAGGCTTTTAGGCCCTCGGCATGTTTCTCCGCTGCTCCTTCAGTAAGCCCTTTTTGATGGGCAAGTTTCATGTTTGAATTCCAATCCATAATTGCTAAATCTTCGGCTAAGATCATCTGCTGTACCTCCTTGTCGCGGGTAAAAGAAATAACATCTTATCTTATTGACCTTTTAGAATCGCAAGTTCTTTTTGGAGCTGTTCTATGGCCGCAGCTTGGTTGGTAATGGTAGTAGCCTGATTGGTGATGGTAGTAGCCTGATTGGTGATGGTAGCAGCCTGATTGGTGATGGTAGCAGCCTGATCTGAAATAGTAGCTGCCTGTTTGGCGGTTTCAACTTCAAGCTCAGCGAGACGTTTGTTTCTTTTTTCCTCGGCAGCAATCTCCCATTCTAACTTGCGGCAAAGCCTGAGAGTGGATTCGTCGACTTCTCTCTTAAACATTGAGCGGGCAGCAGATTGTATATAAGCATTATTCTCTGTCAATGACTTTACCTCCTCCCATGTGGTGGATTTAAACAAACGAGCCCAAGTATCAATACCGTATTTTTTGTCTTCGTCAGTAGCTAAATCTGTATGTTTTAATTCTACCACGGAAAGAGTGAATTTGTCACTGTATACGTATCCGTCTTTAGTGTTTCTGAGTCGGTAGGTGGCATAGAATTCGGGATGATCCTCAAACAGCGTGAAGTCTAGGAAGCCTATGTGATAGGCGTTGGGAGCAGAAGTATAATCATCACCCTTATGGATCCTGTCCCATTCCCGGCACAGATAGGAGATGGAACGGGGAACCCAGTTACCGTAATTCCTGACCTGCATCTCGAGGTTCATGATGTTGTTGTCGGAAAAGGTAAGGCTTAGATCAAGGATGTATTCCTTAAGATCGATATCAACACCTGGTTCTATAGGGTTGAGTATGACTATGTTTGTGATCTCTTCGGGATCACAGTGAAGCAGGGATGCAACCAGGCCCTTAAGGGCAAAAAGGTCCTCCTGCAGTACAGCAATAAACATATAGTTGTTAGTCATGTTATATGGAATTTCGCCTGTAGCGTGCTCATAATCCGGTATGTTATTAAAATATTGCATAGAAACGCCTTTCTGTGTGAAAAATGATATTACTTAAGTTGTTAGATAAATGTTGTAAGGAAAATTAAAGAAAAAACTTTGAAAAACGATGTGACAATCTTAACGCAAGAGGAATATAGCATTTTAATGGGATGTTGTCAATGCGTAGCGTTGGCTTTAGTCGACAAAAACAAATGAGAGTATATAATAGTATATAGGAAGTATATAGGAGTGAAGGATGATATCTGAAGGTAACTAAGGAAGATTCGGGAGGTGTAATATGCAGGAACTGGAGAAGGAATTCCATATTAAATGTGTGAAGGGCGACGTCGGAAGGTATGTGATCCTGGTAGGCGATCCCGGAAGGTGTGAATCGGTGGCGGCCCTGTTTGATGATGCGAAACAGGTTGCCTATAACCGTGAATTCAATATTTATACAGGTTATCTTGAAGGCGAGAAGGTGAGCGTGTGCTCGACCGGTATCGGCGGGCCTTCGACGGCGATCGCGGTTGAGGAGCTTGTGCATATCGGGGCCGATACCTTTATAAGGTGCGGTACCTGCGGCGGTATAGATATTAACGTTCAGTCGGGTGATATCGTTATTGCGACGGGTGCCATAAGGTATGAGCATACTTCAATGGAATACGCGCCCATAGAGTTCCCCGCGGTGGCTGATTATGACATAGTAAACAAGCTTAAGGAAGCGGCAGATGAGACGGGCAGAAGGGTCCATGTGGGGGTTGTCCAGTGTAAGGATTCCTTCTACGGACAACATTCACCGGAGTTGATGCCGGTTGCCGATGAGCTTCTAAGTAAATGGGAATCATGGAAGAGACTGGGCGTTAAGGCATCGGAGATGGAATCGTCGGCCCTCTTCGTTATCGCATCCGCAAGGGGCTGCCGGGCAGGCTCATGCTTCCATGTTATCTGGAACCAGGAGAGGGAGCTGGCCGGCCTTGACCAGAACATGACTGAGGATACATCCCTGGCGGTTAAGACAGCCGTTGAGGGTATGAGAAAGCTGATCCTCTCAGATCGAAGGTAAGTGAAACAGAATTCCGGCCGTATCCTGCTTGTCCTACCCATCCCGCAGAACCGGCGACCTTTTCAGGCCGCCGGTTTTATGTTAGTATGAAGGTAAGTATTCAGAACAGATATGTATGTAAATATCCAAGGAAGCCCATGATCGGGTAGTGTAAAGTGGACTATGAAAACTATGAACCGGCATCAGGACTTCGTCTCCTTCGGAGCCACCTCATGCCCAGGGACAGGAGATGATTTAATGGCAAAAACAGTAGCGATAGGCATCCAGAGCTTCAGTGATTTAATAGAAAATGGATATTTTTATGTTGATAAGACGGCATTTATTAAGGAATGGTGGAATTCAGGGGACTGCGTTACCCTGATAACCCGCCCGAGGCGATTCGGCAAGACCCTTAACATGAGCATGCTGGAATGCTTCTTCTCGAACAAATATGAGGGCAGGAGCGACCTCTTTGAGGGACTTAATATATGGGAGGATGAGAAGCTCCGTAATCTTCAGGGAACGTATCCCGTGATCTTTCTGTCATTTGCGGGAGTGAAGCAAACCACCTACGAAAAGACAAGAAATCTGATCAATGAGCTGATAGAAAAGCTATATATAAAATACGAATGGATCCTTAAGGATGAGCGATATACAGATAAGGACAGGGAATTCTACCGGAAGGTTTCCGGAAGCATGCCTGATGAAATCGCCTCCTTATCACTTAATATCCTATGCGAATGGCTGCACAGATACTACGGAAAGAAGTGTATCGTACTACTTGATGAATACGATACTCCCATGCAGGAGGCATATGTAAACGGCTTTTGGGACGAACTTGTAGCATATACAAGGGCGCTATTTAACAATACCTTTAAGACCAATCCGTCCCTTGAGAAGGCGGTCATGACCGGTATCACAAGGGTCAGCAAGGAATCCATCTTCTCGGATCTTAATAATCTGAATGTTATAACAACTACATCCGGCGAGTATGCCACCTGCTTTGGATTTACGGAGGAAGAGGTATTCACAGCCATGGACAGTCAGGGCATACCGGAGGAGGAGAAGGAAAATGTTAAGTACTGGTATGACGGCTTTACCTTCGGAAGCGTAACGGATATTTATAACCCATGGTCGGTGACATTATATCTTGATAAGAGGCAGTTCGATACTTACTGGGCCAATACCAGCGGCAACGGACTTGTGGGAAAGCTTATAAGAGAGGGTAACAAGAATATAAAGACTGATTTTGAGACACTGTTAAATGACGGGGGCATAGAAGCTGAGATAGATGAACAGATCATATATAACCAGCTTAATGGGGATGAGAATGCCATCTGGAGCCTGCTTCTGGCATCGGGCTATCTTAAGGTGGATGGCATCATACGGGAGCACACAAACGATACTCCTGTTTACCGGCTGAAGCTTACTAATTTCGAAGTGAAGAGAATGTTTGAGAAGATGATACGGGGCTGGTTTGCCACAGGATATGAGTTTAGTGAATTCATTCCGGCAATGCTGCGCGGAAATGTGCGTGAGATGAATATATACATGAATAAAGTCGCATTAAACACCTTTAGTTATTTTGATGTTGGAAACAGGCCGTCTGACAGGAAGGAACCCGAGCGCTTCTATCATGGCTTTGTGCTGGGGCTCATCGTTGACAGGGCGAAGGATTACATAGTCAAGTCAAATCGTGAGAGCGGCTACGGTCGTTATGATGTCGTGATGGAGCCGAAGGATATCAAGGACCCTGCCATCATCATTGAATTCAAGGTATTCGACACCTATGATGAGGAAAAGTCATTGGAGGACACCGCCGTAAATGCCTTAAAGCAGATCGAAGAGAAAAAGTACGACACCGACCTTCTGCAAAGGGGCATCCCTGGCGAAAATATCCTAAAGTACGGCTTCGCCTTCGAAGGGGAGAAGTGCCTGATTCGGAAGGCTGACTTTTGAAACAGGGGGACGGTTCCTCGGTTCGTTTTTGGAACAAGGGTGAGAAGAAGAGCCGTCCCTGTGTCTTCACT